>CAZADC010000054.1:0-13475 GCA_964483755.1 uncultured Planctomycetaceae bacterium
GTCGCCGCCGACAAGGCGGGCGAAGCCGGCGCCGCCGCCACCCGCGCCGCCACGCAGGCCGCCCGACGCGCCGGGGAGCTGGCGGACGTCGCCACCCGCGCCGCGGCCGAGGAGATGAACGAGGACAACCCCGACGCCCCGGCCACTCAACCGGCAAGTCGGTAGCGACGGCGCGCCGGGCTGGCTTCCGGTGCGCGGCAAGCTGCGCACTCCGCCACTCGACAGCAAATCCGAAGCACGAAGCCCGAAATCCGAAAGACTGGCGGCCGGAGGCGTCTCCAAGTTCAAAATTCAAAGCTCAAAGTTCAAAGCTCAAAGTTCAAAGCTCAAAGTTCAAAGAAGCAGCAGCGTGTCCCCCGGGCGCAAAGCCCGGGAGTCGAAGTGCGGAGACTGGCAGGTTCCGTGGCTTGCCACGCACGGAGGGGATGCGGGCGCAGAGCATAAGGCCGGAATGAAGACGAACGCGGTGCGTCGCGCTTGCGTTCCGCGCGCATCACACAACGATCTGCGAGACCTCCGCGTTGCTGCAGCGTCCCCGGCTCCCTGCTTCTTCCCTTCGAACTTTGAACTTCGAGAGTCGGATTTCCTGTTGAAAGCCTACCAGCCTTCCACGAGCCCCTTGACGTCCATGCCCTCGGACCAGCTCGACGGGTCGCGGAAGTAGCCCTTGATCTCCATCGCCGCCAGCACGCCGTCGCCGCAGGCGGTGGCGAGCTGCATCGCCGCGCGCTCGCGGCAGTCGCCGGCCACGAACACGCCGGGCATGGACGTCTTGAGCGTGCTGCAGTCGCAGACGATGTATCCGTTCTCGTCGATATCGACCGCGCCGCGGAGGAACTCCGTGTTCGGAATCATCCCGACGAAAATGAACACCCCGTCGACGTTCAGCTCCTCCGTCTCGTTCGTGTCGACGTTCCGCAGGCGGACGTGGTCGATCTCGGCGCCGTCGGCGTCGGGGACGATCTCCTCCAGCACGTAGGGAAGCTTGACGTCGACGTCCTTTTCCTTCGCCGTCTCGTAGAGCTCCTCGACGAGGACCGTCTGGGCGCGGAACTCGGTCCGCCGGTGGATGAGCGTGGTCTTGCCGACGAACCGGGTGGCGAGATAGATGGTGTCCTCGACGGCCGTGTTGCCCCCGCCGACCGTCAGGACGTGCTTGTCGCGGTAGAATGCGCCGTCGCAGGTCGCGCAGTAGCTGACCTTGCCCGCCTGGCGGAGCTCCGTCTCTCCGGGAACGCCGAGCTGCTTGTAGTCGCTGCCGGGCGAGAGGATGACCGCCCGGGCGCGGACGACGCTCTCGCCGCCGTCGATGTCGAGCTCGATCACGCCGTCGTCGGTGCGCCGCAGCGCGGTGACCTGACGTGAGGCGGCAATCTCGGCGCCCTGCTTCTCGACCTGCTTTCGCATGTTCTCGACGAGGTCGGGCCCGGAGATCGCCTCGTATCCGGGGTAGTTCTCGATCCCTTCGGTGAGCATGATCTGCCCGCCGGGCAGCCCGTTCTTGTCGAGCACGAGCGTGTCGTAGCGGTCCCGTGCGGCGTACAGGGCGGCCGCCAGACCGGCCGGTCCGCCGCCCACGATGCACACGTCATAGAGCTTCGCGTCCGTCATTCGATGTCCTTGTCGCTGAATCGTTCCGACCGGTCAGGCGTCGCCTGCGCCCGGCTCGCGAGAGCGCCCGGCGTCTACCGGCAGACGCGCACCCGTCGTGCGCGCAACCTTCCTTCGCGCAACTGTCATGCACGCAAATGTCATGCGCGGCGTCCTTCCCAAGGCGCCGCGACCCAACGCAGCATACCGCGACTCAACGCAGCACGCCGCGACTCAACGCAGCACGCCACGCTGCGGGCCATGGCGGACAGCAGGTTCTCATCCTGTTCAGCACGGCCTGAAAGGCCGTGCCGCCACAAACAGCGCCCGCAGCCGCTCAGTCTCCCATCGCCTTGAGCATGTCGCGCGCGTCGGGGAAGCGGCGGAGCACCTCGGTTTCCTTCACCGCCCGCATCGCCAGCCCGTCGGCGGACCGCATGAGCAGGACCCTGCCGCGACGGTCCAGCCAGAGCTGGGCGGGCTCGGCGTCCTCTGCGAGCCGGTCGGTGGCCCGCACGGCCGTCACCTGCTCGCCGCCGATCTCGACCTTTTCCTCGCCGACCACCGTGAACGTCCGCAGGTCGAAGCTGTTGACGTCCGCCACATACACCGCGAAGCCGTAGGAGGCCGGTTTGCTCAGGTCCACCAGGCGGCCGAGGACCGCCCCCATCGCGCGGGGCAGGTAGAACTCCTCGGGCACCTCTTTGTTCTGCGTCTGCGTCCGCCCGCCCTGGCGGACGGTGACGACGATCATGTCGTCCTGCTTGAGCCCCTCCTCGACGACGCGGACCGCATCCGGGCCCTCGCCCTGCTGGAGCACTTCGGTGTACTTCTCGATGTCCCGGTCCGGGGAGCTGAAGAGGTCGCGCTTCTTGAGCAGACGCCCTTCGGTTTCCGGCACGTCCAGGACGACCCAGCTCCGCACGCGGATGCCCGGTGACTCCTCCACCCGGTCGGTTCTCGCCGCCGTCCGCATCCAGCCCACCACGTCGCCGGTCATTTCGAACAGGTACCACTCCTGCTCGTCCTGCACCGCCCGCTCGAGACGGTGGTCCCCCGGCACGGCGAGCTCGCTGAGCAGGTCCTGTCCGCGCTGGAGACGGGCCTTGCGCTCGCGTCGAGCTTCGGCGGGGTCGGTGACCTCCATGGTCTCCAACACGTCGTCCAGCATGTCGTCGAGCCTGTCCGACATGTCGCGCGGACCGGTCATGACGAGCACCAGGAACGGCGTCGCCTCCCCGTCGGCGGGCTTTTCCGTGCGCACCCACACCTGCTTCTGGTAGAGCTTGCCCAGTGATTCGGCAACGCCGGACAGGGAGATCGCCGCCCTCCCGTCGACCTTCGTGACGACGGCACGGTCGACCTTGTAGCTCTCCTGGCGGCGGAGCTTCTCGCTCAGCGCCTTTGCGTAGGCGACCATGTCGTCGACGGGATTCCGCTCGACGGCCTGGAGAAAGCTGAGGGTCCACAGGACCGCGCCGCTGTCGGGGTCCCGCATCCGCCAGCTCACCAGCCGGGCGCTGCCGGCCTCGCGGAGGCGCTGCGCCCCGGCCGGGGGACGCAGCGAGAAGCCGTGGATCGGGTCGATGTACCGCCGCCCCAGCTCGACGCCGGCGGCCGGACGGGCGCCCGCGACCGTCCCGGCTGCCAGGCAGGCGACCACCAGGTATGTTCGTCCGCTCATAGTTGCTCCTCGGAAAGAATGAACGGCCGCATTATAGACGCCCCGCGGCGGGAATGGAAAGGCGGTGGGCGAGCCGACCGAGTGTCGGGACGCCGCAAGGCCACCCGGTGCGCATAAAAGTCCCCCCGGCCAACAGCGGCGCGGGGGGTGGGGGTGGGGCATATTCGTCCGAAGCGGGCACGGTCGCTCGATCGCGACACGGCACCGTCCGGTGGGAGCACTAACCGGAGCCACCTGCCCCCCTCGAGCGCTCAGGCATCGAGACTGCAGGCGACTCCCGATGTTGTATGCGATTGTCTGCAGCTCCCGACCCGCTTCGTCACTACCCACCATACTGCGTTTCGGCGATGCGCCAATGCTCTATAGCGCAAAAAGTCTGTTGCATTGCGCACGAGCCGGGTTTACGCTAGGCTTCGCCGAGCAAAGCATTTATCGCACTTCATCAATTCCAGGTCGAAGGCGAGCTGCCGTGAAGCTGATCGTCATCTCACTCATACCCGCCGCCGCGTATGACGACGGGGTTCTGCGGGGCATCGCCACGACCGCCAAGGCGATGGGCGGATGGCGGCTCCGGGTATCGCCCTACCACCCCCGGCAGACGGCGGACCTGCTGCGCGAGTGGGAGCCGGCGGGGGTCATCGGACGCGTGTTCGGGGAGGTGGCCGTCGCGGCGATCGAGAACCGCATCCCCGCCGTCAACGTCTCGAACAACCTCGGGCCGGTCCCGATCCCGCGGGTCGGGCTGGACGACGTGGAGATCGGGCGCCTCGCCGCCCGGTATTTTCTGGACCGCGGCTTCCGCAACCTCGGGTTCGTCACGGCGTACCCGACAGGTGGAATGAGCATCCAGCGTCACCGGGGGTTCTGCGAGGTGCTCGGCGAGGCGGGCCTGTGTCCCCACATCGGCCCGGTCAGCGCCGGAGGCGGAGAAGGGTCGAGCGTGGACGTACCGGCGCCGCTGCTGGGATGGGTGCGCAGCCTGCCGCAGCCCGCCGCCGTATTCGCCTGCAACGACCTGGTCGCCCAGGACGTCTCCGAAGCGTGCCGCGTCGCCGGAATCGCCGTACCCGAGGAGATCGCCATTCTCGGCGTCGACAACGGCGAGCTGCGGTGCGAGGTGAACTTCCCCCCACTGTCGAGCGTCGCCGTGCCGGGGCCGCGCGTCGGGCGGGACGCGGCCCGACTGCTCGCCGAACTCATGGACGGGAAGCCCCCGCCGGTCACCCCCGTACTCTTCCCGCCGGAGGGCGTGATCACCCGACAGTCGACCGACGTGCTGGCGATCGACCAGCCCGATCTCGCCGCGGCCGTGCGATACATCCGCGAGCACGCGCACGAGCCGATCCGCGTCCAGGACGTGCTGGACGAGGTTCCCGTCGCCCGCCGGGCCCTGGAGCAGCAGTTCCGGCAAATCCTCGGGCGATCCCCCCTCGAAGAGATCCATCGCGTGCGAATCCAGCGCGCCCGCCAGTTGCTGAGCACGACGGACATGCCGATCCCCGATGTCGCCGCCGCGTGCGGGTTGAGCAGCCGCGAGAGACTCAACGTGCTGTTCAGGAAACTGACCGGTCATACCCCGGCCGCGTATCGCCGAGAACGCCGGGGATGACCCATCCCCGCCGATCGGCGACCCACGACCGACGGGGAGCGGAACACGCTGGTCGTCCGCACCGGCGATCGATAAGCTCTGTACGAACGCCCCGGGTCGCCGGGAGCGCCCGGCGGCAGGCATGGCGAAGGAGGATGAGAACGATGGGCAAAAGCCGGGACAATGCCGCAAAGCACCTGACCGCCCCGAAGGGGTTCAGCGCAGCCGGGGTCGCGTCCGGAATCAAGCGGTCCGGTCGGGAGGACCTGGCGATCATCGCCGCCGAACGGGACGTACCCGCCGCCGTCGTGTTGACGCGCAACCAGGTGGTCGGCGCCCCGATCATCCGGACCCGGAACATCCTGCCGAAGGGCTTCGGGAAGCTGCGGGCGGTGGTCGTCAACTCCGGAAACTCGAACGTCTGCACCGGCAAGCGGGGGCTCCGGGACGCCGAGTCCATGGCGTCGCTGGCCGCGAGGGAGCTGGACGCCGACCCGGACCGGGTGCTGGTCGCCTCGACGGGGATCATCGGCCACAGACTGCCGATGGACCGCATCCGGGACGGCATTCCGCGCGCGGCGGCGTCGCTCGGCGTCGACAACGACGCGGCCGCTCTGCGCGCGATGATGACGACCGATCTCGCCGAAAAGTCCGCCGTCGCCACGCTGCGGCTCGCGGGGCGGACGGTCACCCTCGGCGGCGCGGTGAAGGGCTCGGGAATGATCGCCCCGTCCATGGCCACGATGATCGCCGTCGTCACGACCGACGCGCCGGTCAGCCCCGCCGCCCTGCACAAGGCGCTGACCGCGGCGGCCGCAGGGACCTTCAACGCCGTCACCGTCGATTCCGACACCTCAACGTCCGACACGGCGGTCCTGCTGGCGTCCGGCGCCGCGGGCGGCAAGCGGATCACGACGCGGTCAGACGACTATGCGGACTTTGCCGCCGCGCTGGAAGACCTCTGCCGCGAGCTCGCCAGAAAGCTCGCCGCAGACGGCGAGGGCGCCACGAAGGTCATCGACGTGCACGTCACCGGCGCCCGCAGCGACGCCGAGGCCGAGACGGCCGCGAAGTCCGTGGCGAACTCGCCGCTGTTCAAGTGCGCAATGCACGGCTGCGATCCGAACTGGGGACGGATCGCCATGGCCCTGGGCAAGTCCAGCGCGACGGTCGATCAGGACCGGCTCAATATCCGCATCGGCGGCAAGCTGATCTTCTCGCGCGGCGCCGGACGGGCGTTTGACGCGGCCGCGCTGGCGAACTACCTGGACCGGGCGGAGGTGGAGGTCTCCTGCGACCTGGGGCTGGGCGCCGGCAGCTTCACGGCGATCACCTGCGACCTGTCGCGCGAGTACGTCGCGATCAACGCCGATTACCACACCTAGCTGTACCGGCGGTGCAAGCGGAGGCGGGTGGCAGGGCGCGTGGACCGACGCGCGATGCCAACGTGTACCACAGACTCGCCACGGCGGCGCGGCGGTCTTCTTCCCCTTGGCGCGCTCGGGGCAATGCGCGTCGGACAACGGGCGACAGGCGGCGCCCGGGACCCTTGCGGCGGGCCCGGCGGAACGGCTACCATTTCGGCATGAACGAACAGACGCTGCGAAAGCTGCTGGAGGAGGTCCGATCGGGTGAGACGGCGCCGGAGAACGCGCTGGCTGCGCTGCGCCGCCTGCCGTTCGAGCCGATGGGCTTCGCCACGCTCGACCATCACCGCACCATCCGCTGCGGGTTCCCCGAGGTCATCTTCTGCCAGGGCAAGACGCCCGAGCAGGTCCGCGCCATCTTCGGGCGCCTGGCCGAACACGGCGGAAACGTGCTCGCCACGCGGGCGGAGCGGGAGGTCCACGAGGCCGTCGCGGCCGACTTCCCCGACGCGCGGTGCCACGAGCTCGGACGCTGCATCACGCTCCGCCAGGGCGACCAGCCTTCCGCGATCGGGCACGTGGCGCTCGTTTCGGCGGGGACGAGCGACCTGCCCGTCGCCGAGGAGGCCCGCGTCACGGCCGAGATCATGGGCCAGCACGTCACGACGCATTACGACGTCGGCGTCGCCGGGCTGCACCGCCTGCTGGCGTGCAGCGAGGATCTCCAGCGGGCGAAGGTGCTGGTCGTCGTCGCCGGCATGGAGGGGGCGCTGGCGAGCGTGGTGGGCGGGCTGGTGGCGTCCCCGGTCATCGCCGTGCCGACGTCCGTGGGCTACGGGGCGAGCTTCGGCGGGCTCTCGGCGCTGCTGACGATGCTCAACAGCTGCGCGTCGGGCGTGAGCGTGGTGAACATCGACAACGGCTTCGCCGGCGGGTACATCGCCGCGCTGATCAACCGACAGTCCGTCGCCGGCGCGGAGCAGTAGCCTCCGCTGCTACCGCAGCACCTCGTCGACGAACGTCAGGTAATTGTCCAGCGGAATATACTCGGGCATCGAGTTGCCCGCCCCGATGGCGAACCGCCCGCCCGGGGCGCAGTCGTCGATGATCCCGCGGACGTACCGGCGGAGCTCCGGCGGCGAGAGGCGCGCGAACTTGTCCATGTCCACGCCGCCCAGCACGCCGATCCGGTCGCCATATTTCCGCTTGAACTCGGCCACGGGGGTGATGGCGTCCTCGAAGCTGTGCTTGGCGTCGATGCCGACGTCGTCGATCAGGTCGTCCATGATGTCGGCGACCTGCCCGCAGCTGTGCAGGAAGTAGGGCAGCCCGGCCTCGTGGGTCATCTCGGCGAAGCGGCGGTGCCAGCCCAGCGTGTACTTGCGGAGGTGGTCCGGGCCGATCAGCGTCCCGCTGCGGAAGCCCATGTCGTCACCCGGGAACACGGCGATCAGCCCCGGAAGCTGGAGAATCCGCCGGTAGTACGCCTCCATCAGCGTGCCGAGGCGGTTCGCGACGGCCGCAACGAGCTGCGGCTGATCGTACAGCGCCAGGCACAGCGGCTCGTACCCGAGGCGCGTCGTGAGGTGCTCGAGCATCCCGCCGGCGTGGTTGGCGATCAGGCCCATCCCCTCCGGCAGGTTTGCGGCGATGTACTCGTAGTCGAAGAAGTCCGCCTCGGACGGCTCCGGCCAGGCGTACTGCTCGAAGTCCTCCATCGACGCGATGGGCCCGGCGCCGGTCTCGGCGAAGCTGCGGTGCAGGTCTTTGCTCTCCCGACCGCCGACGCCGGGAAACGGCATTGCCAGCTCCAGGCGGACGAAGTCGTATCCCATGTGGCGCCAGAACGCGATGAAGTTGTCGAGGTACGCCTCGCGGGAGGCGCGGTCGCCGCCGGGTTCGACCCATTCGCGCCCCAGCATCTCGATGATCGGCCGGCGGATCGGGTCGTTGAACAGGTACTCGACCAGCGGAACGCGCGGCGGCTCGTAATCGGTCGTGACGGCGCGGATGAACCGTTCGCAGTCGGGCGATGGGTCGGTCAGCGGCACGCAGTATTCGCTCATGGTCGCGGTCCTTTCGTCGCTGTCCGGCAAGGTAGGTCGGACCGGCGGCGACTGCAAGCGCGGGCCGAGCCGCGAATCGACAGGCTTTCCGCTTGATATTGGCAGGTCGCTCGGGGACAACGGCACGCCGCCGCATGGAACGTCCAGGCGGGCGAGCGGTTTCGCCGCCCGCCGCAGAATGCCCGAGAGGAGCTTGTCGTCGTGGATCCAGTCAGAATGTCAACGCCGGGCGGGGCCGTCGCCTCCGTCGGCGAGAACGGGTTTTCGCTGTTCAACGAGTCCCTGGACGCCGGACTGCTGGAGATCGGCCTGCGCGTGTGCGCCGGGGGCAAGACGCTCGACGTCGCCTACGACGCGGCCGAGGAGTCCGACGGCGCGATCGTCGCGACCGGCTCGGCCGCAGGGGTGCTGCGCTGCCGCACCGAGGTGCGACCGGCCGGGGCGGACAACGCCGTCCGCGTCGCCCACACGCTGAGCAACGAGTCGCGGGCGCCGATCCAGCTCGACTGCGTGTGCAGCGGGCAGTTCGCACCGGACAGCGCCGTCCGCCTCGCGGGCGTCCACATGTACGACGCCCGCTACTGTCACGACGACAATGTCCGCACCGAGCGGTTCCCCTACTTCCAGCCGGAGTATCCGTACGTCCGCCAGCTCCCGGTCGAGCCGGTCGAGCTCGGCGTCTGCGAGGACCAGCCCTTCCCGGCGCTGTACCTGACCGATCGCAAATACTCGCTCGGCATCGTCATCGCCGCGGCCGAGCAGGAGCGGACCATCCCCGTCTGGCGGTTCCGCCGGGCGCCCGGGGCGCTCAAGGGAGGGCTCTTCGCGGAATACGCGATGATCCACGAGTTCCCCCAGGCGTCGAAGGTCGTCATCGCGCCGGGCGAGGAGCTTCGCCTCGACGCCGCGTACTACCAGATTCTCGCCGACACCCACCCGCAGGACGCCTTCGGCGACTTCATCGACGACCTCGCCGGGCGGTTCGAGTTCCGCGGGCCGACCACGCCGCTGCTGGACGCCGGACTCTACTGCAGCTGGAACTACGGCCGATTCAGCGAGCAGCACGCCGACAAGCTGCTGACTACCGCGAAGTTCATGGCCGAGAACCTGCCCGGCGTGAAATACTTCCTGATGGACGCCGGGTACCAGCGTCCCGCGGACGTTACGGGAGTCAACCACGCCCACCTTTCGGGTTTCTACCCGGACCCGCGGGCGAACGTCGACGCCGAGAAGTTCCCCGACGGCATCCGCGCCTACAGCGACGCCGTGCGCGAGCTCGGGCTTCGTCCGGGCATCTGGTGGTCTCCGATGGTCGTACGCGAGTCGGATCTCGCCAAAGAGCACCCGGACTGGCTGCTGCAGGACGCCGACGGCCGGCCCGTCGAGGTCGGCACGTGCACGTACCTGGACCTTAGCGTGCCGGCCGCCCGCGACTGGCTCGACGAGGTCCTGGGCGTCGTTCTGGGCGAGTGGGGGATGGACGCGCTGAAGATGGACTTCTGGTCGCAGGGCTTCGAGATGCGCTCGGGACGCCTGCGGGCCGAGAACGCCACGAGCATCGGCACGCGCACCGCCCTGTTCGAGATCATCCGCAAGCACCTGCCCGATGACGGCGGCGTGTTCATGACCTGCGTCGCCGTCGGGATGGGCAACCCGTTCATCGCCCGCTACGCCGACACGTACCGCAATTCGCAGGACATCGGGCAGGGCGTCTGGCCGGAGCAGATCCGCGCCTGCGAGTGGTCGCTGCCGACGCTCGGCCTGCCCGGGCGAACGACGTTCCTCGCCAACGCCGACGGGATCGGGATCAACGACGACTGTCCGGACAACGAGAATTTCGTCCGCCTGACGTGGGGCTACATCACGCAGGGCATGCTGGAGATTGACGGGTATCTCGAACGGCTGGACGAGCGGTGGGTCCGGGCGCTGCGGAAGATGACCGACCGCGGCGACCGCGGACACCGCTGCCTCTGCGCCGACGAGAACGCCTTCGTCGGCCGACCGCTGCCCGAAACGCTGTACGTGGATTTCCCTGAAGGCAGCCGCACGAGGTCGGCCGGCGTGCGGCAGTCGGTGGCTCTGTTCAACTGGACCGACGAGCCGCGCGTCGTCAGCGTGCGGCGGGAGCGGCTCGGGCACGACGGGCCCGTCACCGTCGAGAACTTCTGGACCGGCGACCGCGAGACATGGGACGAGGAGTTCCTCACCCTCCGCCTGGATGCGCGCTCGACGATGCTGTTCGACGTGATGGAATAGGCATGCCTGCAGAGCAGGCATGGCACGCGTCGGTTCGACGTGATGGAGTAGGCATGCCTGCAGAGCAGGCAGCGCGCCCGCCAAGCCGGACGCCAGCGAATGCGAAGGAGACATGATGTCCGCGAACGATCCGTCCCCGCTGAAACGATGCCCTGACAACCCGATCATCGCGCCGCGCGACATGCCGGTCGAATGCTCGGCCGTGTTCAACGCCGGCGCTGTCCGTTACGGCGACAAGCACCTGCTGCTGCTCCGCGTGGAGGATTACGCCCGCAAGTGCGACTTCCACGTCGCCACCAGTGACGACGGCGTGCGATTCGACGTCAATCCCGAGCCGATCGACTACCCGCTGCGAGAGATCGAGAAGTCCACCGACTCGTTGCGTTTCGACATGCGGATCACCCCGCTGGACGCCGCGTACTACGTCTGCCACGCGGTCTGGCTGACCGGAATCGGATGCACCATCGGCATCGCGCGGACGGAGGACTTCGTCCGGTTCGAGCCCGTCGGCGGCGTTTCCGTGCCCAGCAACCGCAACGCCGTGCTGTTTCCGGAGAAGATCAACGGGATGTACGCCCGCCTCGAGCGCCCGTTCGACTCGGCGACGGGCGGGATGATGTGGGTGAGCTACTCGCCCGATCTCGAATTGTGGGGTCGATCCGAGCCGATCCGCATCCCCACCGAGGTGTGGAACTGGCAGAAGACCGGCGCCGGACCCGTCCCGATCCGGACGGACAAGGGCTGGCTGGAGATCTACCACGCGACGGCGAAGACGGCCTCCACGGAAAACTACTACCTGGGCGTGGTCCTGCTGGACCTGGACGACCCGTCTAGGATCGTTGCGGCCGGGCGGAAGTTCCTGCTCCAGCCCGAGGAAATCTACGAGTGCACCGGGCAGGTGCCCAACGTGGTGTTCACCTGCGGGGCGACGGAATCCGATGACGGCACGCTGAACGTCTACTACGCCGGGGCGGATTCCTGTGTGTGCCTGGCGACGACGACCGTGGACGACCTGCTGGCCTACTGCCTGGACAACGCGCACTGACCGGCCGCGGCGCCCGAGGATACGGACCATGAAGGCAAGCGTTCCTGTTCGAGTGATCACGAGCCCGCCGGGCTTCCACTGGTTCGGCTACTACGACAAGCACCAGTTCGGCGCGGGCGGGCGGTGCGTGCTGGGGATGGAGACGGACTTCGAGCACCGCAGCCCGACGGCCGACGATGAGATCCGCCTCGGCGTCATCGACCTCAGCGACGGCGACCGGTGGGAGGAGATCGGCCGCTCGCGGGCGTGGTGCTGGCAGCAGGGGTGCATGCTGCAGTGGGTGCCGGGGTCGCGGTCGCTGGTCGCCTGGAACGATCGCGAGTCCGACCGGTACGTCTGCCGCCTGCTGGATCTCGCGACGGGCGAGCGGCGGACGATCGGCACGCCGATCTACTCGCTCTCGCCGGACGGGACGTTCGCCGTCACGCCCGACTTCCGGCGCATCAACGACATGCGCCCCGGGTACGGGTACGCCGGGCTGGCGGACCCGCGGGCTGACGACCCGGCCCCGCGCGACTCCGGCGTGTGGCGCGTCGACCTGGCGACCGGGCACAGCGAGCTGATCGTCTCCGTCGCGGACGTGGCCGCCATGCCGGGCCCGCACCGCAATGGGGGGGACACGAAGCACTACTTCAACCACCTGCTGATGAGCCCCGGCGGCGAGCGGTTCATCTTCCTCCACCGCTGGCGGTCGAGCGGCCCGGACGCCTTCCGCACACGGATGCTCACCGCGGCCGTCGACGGATCTGACGTCCGCGTCCTGGACGACGGCGGACGAACCTCTCACTTCATCTGGCGCGACGAGCGGCACGTGCTGGCGTGGGCGTGGCGGCCGGGCTCGGATTGGGGGTTCTACGTGTTCGACGACGAGGGCGGCGAGCCCCAGCCGGTCGGGCGCGGCGTCATGACCCACAACGGGCATTGCTCCTACCTGCCCGGCGGCGAGTGGATCGTCTGCGACACCTACCCCCTTGACGAGCGGCGCGTGCAGGAGCTGTACCTCTTCCACGAGCCCACCGGGCGGAAGGTCTCCCTGGGCGAGTTCCCTTCCCCGCCCGAGTACACCGGCGAGTGGCGCTGCGACCTGCATCCGCGGGTCGACCGCAGGGGACGGCGACTCTGCGTGGACTCCGCCCACGGCGGCGACGGCCGGCAGATGCACCTGCTCGACCTCCCGGGCGCAGTCGAGAATCCATAGCCACCGCTCGGCTTCAGTCCCGGCCAGTCATGCCGCGTGCTCCCGCTCGATCAGATTGCGGAGGACGGCCCAGGTAAAGACACTGAAGCCCTCCTTCTCCGTGGGCCCGATCTCGACGGTGGCGAAGTCACTCTTCGACGGCGGGCCGCGGCAACGCGAACCCGGCAGAGCTGCTCGCTATGACGTCCACGCAGCAACGCCCCTTCACATCGCCAGGGCCATCGCGGCCGCGTTCGTGCCGGCCCCCGCCTTGCCGAAGGCGCCGGCCGCCGAATACACCGTCAGCACCGCCGATGGGAACGGCGCGGACCCGGAGGTCCGCCAGTTCGGGAAGGACGATGACCTCGGTCAGACCGTTCGCGAGCCGGGCACGCTGGCGCTGTTGATGGTCGGCGGGCCGGCAACGATCCCCCTCCGGCGGGAACGGGGAATCCTCCCAGACCACTCCTGCCTCATCCCGCGAGCAGCCGTGCTCAAGGAACACCGCCAGCTCCGCCGTCCGCTCATTCTCTCGGCGCAGCCAGCGAGGCCGGAATCCCCGCCTCGTCGGACGCGTCGCAGAGGGAAGCGCAGCTTTTGTGGTGCGTTCCGGCTAGAATGCCGGCCATGAGCGAGACCACGCAGAATCGCGAACCGGCTACCTCGGGACGGCAGGGAGTCCTCTGGGCGGCAGAGAGTGGC
>CAZADC010000055.1:0-13473 GCA_964483755.1 uncultured Planctomycetaceae bacterium
GGGTGGGATTCGAACCCACGGAACCCGAAGGTTCACCGGTTTTCGAAACCGGCCCGATCAGCCGCTCCGGCACCTCTCCGGTTCTCGTCCAGCAGGCGAGGCGGCATTGTAGGGCAAAGGGCGTGCGCGTTCAAGGCGGCTCGAGACGTGCAACCGCCGTGCTCGCCCGCCTCTTACGTCGTCGGCGCATACAGCAGGTGTCCGGCGCAGCGGCAGTCGGATGCGCCGAAGCCTGCCGGGCGCCGCCGTGCGAACCGCTCCAGCGCCGCCGCCAGGCGGCATTCGACCGGTCCGGTCCGGCCGTCGCCGACCCAGTCGGCGGGCGCCAGCACCGCCCCGAGCATCCGCGCCCGCGCCGAGAGATAGTCCACGTGCCACCGCAGGGGCTTGCGCCGTCGGGCGTGACGGGCGAGGCGCGCGTCCCGGCTGCGCAGGGCGCTGCCGACGTAGTAGTACACGCCGGCTGGGAAGTCGAACGTCCCCAGCTTGCCGATCCGCAGGCGCCGGGCCCGATTCAGCTCGAACACGGCGATGTAGCATCCGCCGTCCATTCGCCCGCTACCGGTTCTGCTGCTCACGGTATCGCTTCTCCGCCTCCTCGATCATCCGCTCCAGCTCGCCGCGGGCGTGGCTGGCGGGGTAGCGCTGGGCAAGGCGGCTGCGGATGCTGTTGACGCCGCGATCCCGTCGCTGGACGTAGAACTTGCCCAGCTCGAACAGCACGTCAGGCACGATGTCCTGGGCGGTCGGCACCTTGTTGATGAACTGGTTGGCGGTGCTGACCGTCGTCTGCGGCTGTCCGTGCAGCATCCGCAGCGCGTGCATGAACGTGTTGTACTGCTTCGCGGGGAAGGGCGTGGCGTCGACGACGTTCAGGAAGTGCTTCGCCGCCGGAATCGGGGCCCCGGCGTACTGGTAGGCCGTGCCGAGCATGTGCTCGACGGCCGTCGGCTCGTCCCGCGGGCCGCTGAGCTTATTCAGCCGGTCGGCGAGCGACTTCGCCTCGTCGATCATCTTCTTCTCGCCCATCGCCCGCCCGAGCGTGGACAGGCTCGCGCGCCCGGTGATCTCCCGGAACCGCGTGACGCCGTCGAGCTTCTTCGTCATCGCGTTGTACGCGCCGCGGGCGTCGTCCTTGTCGGCGAGCAGACGCACGTCCAGGAACTCGGCGTTCCAGGCGATCTCGGGATCGGTGTCCTGGCTCGCCAGGCGGCGCACGACGGCCGTCGCCTTGTCCCACTGCGGCTCCTGCTCGAGATGGTGGTAGTGATAGGGGCGCCAGTAGTAGTAATCCAGCGCCTGACGGAGGGCGTAGAGCTCGGCACGGGTGCCCTTGAGCTTGTTCGCCCAGTCCATCCAGTATCCGCCGAGCGCCGTGGCCGTTTCCTCGACCGTCTTGACCTCGTAGCGGGACAGCTCCTCGAGCGCGTGGACGCTGCCGTTCTCTGCGGCCGGCCCGTAGCGCTCGCGGACGTACTCCAGCAGTCCGGCCTCGTCGTTGGTGCCGCTGAACGCCTGGCGCCGCTGTCCGTAATACGTCGGCCCGCCGGGGAAGCGGGTGGTCAGCAGGTCGATGACCTTGCCGAGCTCCTGGTACCGGTTTGCCGCCTGCTCGGCCTGGACCTGGCGCTGCATCACCTGCTGCGTGCGGGGGTGCTGAGGCCAGGCGGAGACCATCCGCTGATACGTGCGGTCCCGCTGGTCGGGCATGACGTTGCGGAAGTAGAACTCGTGCAGGTCCGAGAAGGCCTCGATCGTGTAGTAATCCTTCCGATGCTCCCGGAACATCCCGTCCGCGATCTCCTCCATGTGGCGGAGCTGGGAGTCCTTGATCCGCGCCTTGAGGTCCTTGTACATGGCCGCGGCGGGGCTTTCCGGGTCCTCCACGGGGATTCCGTACTTGTCCCGAGCCGCGGCGACGGGGGCGTCGGCCTTCTTCTCGAGCTCGGCATCCTCCTTGCTGCGGGCGATGCCGGCAACCTGACGGGCGTAGTTCTCGATGCGGCTGAACGTGGACGCGTCCCAGTGCCGCTCGTCCAGCAGTCCGTCCATCAGGTCCAGTGCCTCGGTCGCCTGCCCACGGGCGAGCGCGAGTTCGATTTTCCATCGCAGCGTGCGCTCGCTCTCGGCGCCCCACTCGGCCTCCACCAGCCTCGTGGTCTCGGCGAGCAGCTCCTCGTCGCCCTCGATCAGCCGGCCGCGGGCCAGGTCCGTCCACCACGAGACGATCGAGCCGTTCCATCGGCTGTGGGGATAGGTCTTCATGTAGTGGCGGGCGAGCTTGAAGAACTCCTCGCGCCGGGCGTGCTCCCGGAGGTATCGCAGGCGCTCGCCGAGGAACTCGCCGACGCTGTAGTACCCGCCGTAGCGTTCGACGACCTGGTCCCAGGCGACGTCGGCGGTTTCATCGTCGCCGTGCTGCTGAGCCCACTCGCCGGCCGTCAGCCAGAGGCCCATTCCGCGCGGGTCGTCCTCCCATTGGGCGAGATATTCGTCCCAGGCGGTGTCGGCCTGTTCGTCCTGTCCGGCGATGCGGAGCATCTGCACGTGGGCGAACTGCCAGTCGGTCGGCAGGCGGGGGACGGTCCTGAAGGTGTAGGCGAGCGCCCGCAGGGCGCGCTCGGCGCGCTCGGGCGTGTCGGCCATGGCGAGAATCTGCATGGTCCACGACCACTCGGGATAGACGCGCACCATGTACTGGTCGTACCGCGGCAGGTGACGTCGCTCCCATATCTGGTACCAGTTCCACTCCGGACGCTGGGAGGCGAGGCTGTCCTGCAGCTCCATCGGGACGCGGCGCACGCGCCGGGCGAACTGCTCGAGCAGAAGGAAATAGGCGTCGCTGAACTCGGCGCCGATCTCTTTCGGTTGCGTGGTCGGCGCCGTTGCGGCGGGGGGCGGCTCCTTGCCCTCCTTCTTCGCCTTTGCGGCGGCCTTTGCGGCCTCCTCCGCGGCCTTGCGGGCCTCGGCGCGGACCCCGTCGCGGCGCTGCCTGGCGCGGGTCATCCGGCTGCCGTAGGCGAGGAACCACGTCGGCGAGCCGAAAAACCGCCGCATGACCTGCTCGGTGGCGGCCTCGTACTCCTCCTCGTTGCCCTGGTTCAGGTGGCAGACGGCGAGGTAGAGGTACGCGATCGGGACACGCTCGTGGGTTCCGAAGCGCCGGACGAAGTCCTCCAGCAGCCCCTGCGCCTGCGCCCAGCGCTGCGAGGTGAACTGGCTGTAGGCGGCCTTGAAGGTCCGGTCGGCCTCTTCCCATACGGGCGTATCGGCGCGGAGCGTCGTCGGCAGGGCGCTGCAGACGGTTGCGGCGATCAGCAGGACGATAAACGTTCGCTTGTGTCTCATGGATCGGTTCCCGATGTCGGACGGTGCGTACGGCACGATGTTCGTCAACAGGCGGCCCTGCCCGGTCGGACCGCCGGCCCGGCGGGGGGTTAGCTTTCAACCCGGACGGAGGCCCGGAGCCAACGTTACCAGCATACCCGACGCCGCGCGTTTCGTACACTCGATCCCGCCGGGCGGTTCGCACGGCTCGCCGGTCGGCTTTCGGGGGTTGGACTCGGCTTGCGGGTTCCTCTATAATCCCCGCGGGTGTTTCGGCGTCGCCGGCTGACGCCGCCGAAGAGAATCCGTAAGTCCTTGGAAATGACCGACGTCTGCGACAGGTGCGGCGCGAAGTGCTGCCGCTATTTCTGCTTCGAGATCGACGAGCCCGACAGCTACGCCGAGTTCGAGGACGTGCGCTGGTATCTCTTTCACGAGGGCGTCACGATTCACGTGGACGCGGACGGCGACTGGTACATTTCGATCGCCAACCCCTGCAAGGCGCTGGACGAGAACGGGCGCTGCACCGCCTACGAGAGCCGTCCGCTGATCTGCCGCAAGTACGACCCGTCCGGGTGCGACGAGGTCGGCGGAGACTACGAATACCAGCACGAGTTCAAGACGCCCGAGGACATCGAGCGATACGCCCGCGAGACGCTCGGCGAGGAGAGCTTCCGCCGGAGCCGTCGGCGGGCCCACGCGAAACATACCGTCGCCCCGAAGCCGGCGGCGAAGAAGCGGAAAGGCAAGGGCAAGGAGAAGAAGCAGACAGGCGGTACGACGAAGAGTGCGGGCAGGACAGGTGTCGGACGCGCCGGCGGTCGCAAGGGCGGCCGGGCGGGGCGGTCCCGGCGGAGCTGAAAGAGAACGGATGCCGACGGACTTCCAGGCGGTCAAGGGCACGCGGGACTTCTATCCGGAGCTGATGCGTCTGCGCAACTGGATCGCGGACGCGTGGCGGAGGGTCTCGCTGCGCAACGGGTTCGAGGAGTACGACGCGCCCATCTTCGAGTATCTCGACCTGTTCACAGTCAAGAGCGGCGAGGAGATCGTCGAGCAGCTCTTCAGCTTCACCGACCGCGGCGGACGTGAGCTGGCGATCCGCCCGGAGATCACCCCGTCGCTCGCGCGGATGGTCAACGCGAAGATCAACTCGCTGCCCCGCCCGATGAAGTGGTTCTCCATCCCGCGACTGTGCCGGGCGGAGAAGCCCCAGAAAGGACGCCTCCGCGAGTTCTTCCAGTGGAACGTGGACATCGTCGGCAGCGACGACCTGCTCGCCGACGCCGAGTGCATCTTCGTGGCCGTCGATTTCCTGCGCGAGATCGGCCTGACCGCCGAGGACGTGGTCGTCCGCATCGGCAGCCGGGCGCTGACCACGGCGTATCTCGGATCGATCGGCGTGGCCGCCGGGGATGTCGAGAAGGTCATCCCGGTGCTCGACAAGCGCCCCAAGGTTGAGCGCGACGAGTTCGTGCGGATCGCGACTGCGGCCGGGCTGGACGAGACTCAGATCGAGGCGGTCGAGCGGTTCCAGGACGCCGAGGACCTCGACGCCGTCGCCGGGCTCTGCGGCGAGGCGCTGGCCGAGGATGATCCCGCCTTGCGGGACCTGCAGGAGCTGTGGGACCGCCTCGGCGACTTCGGCATCCAGGACTATTGCCGGATGGACATGGAGATCGTCCGCGGGCTGGCGTACTACACGGGCATCGTCTACGAGGTGTTCGACCGCCGGCAGTCGCTGAGAGCCGTCGCCGGCGGCGGACGCTACGACAACCTGCTGGAGGTGCTCGGCGGCCCGCAGGTCGGGGCGACGGGCTTCGGCATGGGCGACGTGGTGCTCTCGATCCTGCTCGAGGAGAACGGCAAGCTGCCGAACCTGGATCAGGAGCTGGATTTCTTCATCATCGACGACGGGGCCGAGTGCCTTACGCCGTCGCTGAAGCTGGTCTCCTCGCTCCGCGCGGGCGGATGGCGGGCCGACTACAGCTTCAAGCGCCAGAAGACACCCAAGCAACTCAAGGAGGCGCTGAAGCGCGGCGCGGCGGTGGCGATCTTCGTCAAGCGCGACCCCGAGGCGTTTTCGCCGGACGGGTTCGTCCTGACGGTCAAGAATCTGCGGAACGAGAAGCAGTACCCCTCTCGCCTGTTCGTCAACGAGTTCCTGGAACGCCCCGAGCTCAGGAACGTCAGGGACATCGATCAGTTCATCGACCGGTTCGGACTCGCCGACGGGTGAAACGCGGCATGACAGGGGGCGATGGCGCATCGAAACGTACATTACGAGGCCGCCTTCGAGGACTACCTGCGGGCCAAGGGCTGGCCGTACGTCGCCGTCGACGAGGCGAAGAAGGCGATCTTCGCCGACGCCGCCGTCAAGAGCTTCGACTTCCTCGTCTACAGCCAGACCGGGCCCAACCTGCTGGCGGACGTCAAGGGGCGGAAGTTCCCCGACGGCGTGCGGGGGCGAAAGCGCCGCGGCGGCAGGGCGTGGGAGAACTGGATCACCGGAGAGGACGCCGACGGGCTGCGGGAATGGCAGCGCGTCTTCGGACAGGACTTCCTGGCCGTGCTGGTGTTCGCGTACTGGCTGCAGGGACCGCCGCTGCGCTCGCCGTTCGACGACGTCCACCTCTTCCGTAAACGCCACTACGCGTTCGTGGTCGTCCCGCTCGACGAGTACCTTTCGGCCGCCCGCCCGCGAAGCGCCCGGTGGGGTACGCTGGGCGTGTCGTCGGCCGAGTTCGCCCGCCTCGCCGCCGACGTGGCGACGTTCCTGTAGGCGCCAGGGCGCGCAGCCATGTTGTTGCGGCTGCGCGCGCAAGGAACGCCATGTACAGGTCGCTGCGGCGGGGCTACTGGTCGACCGGTCGCGTCTCGGCCAGCAGGACGCCGAGAACCGTGAAGATCGCGAACAGGAATACCCCCCACGCGCCGGCGTGGGCGAAATCCCGCCAGAACACCGGTTCGCCGAGGACGCTCCATCCGCCGGGCAGCAGCGCCGCGTTCGTAAAGAGGCTCATCCGACGCAGGAGCACGTTGGCGAACCCGTAGATGACGCCGACGGCCGCGCCGCACCCGACGCCCAACAGCACGCGGCGCGAGAGCTTCGCCCCGCCCGCCCCGCTCGACAGCAGCACTCCCGACAGCAGCGGCACCAGGATCGCGAGATACCAGACGTTCACCAGCGTCGGCGGCGCGTGCGCCCAGATGCGGTAGACATCCGCGAGGGCGAACACGGCGGCCGCGGCGAGAGCCACGACCGGGGCGTGCCAGTATCGCGCGGGCACGCCGATGCGCCGCTCCGCGCGTCGGCGCATCCGGCGGCGAATGGTCAGCGGGTGGTTGTAGAACGCGTCGAACACGCCGTGCTCCAGCAGCGCGCCGTGCTCCCCGAACACGGGCACGACGTGCACCGCATCGGTCGCCCAGTGGGCGGCCATGAAGCGCGCCAGCGCCGGATAGCGGTAGGCCATCTGGATGGGGAAGGCAAGGTACCCGATGTATTTGAAGAACCCGAGGAACACGGCGATGTTGTAGTCGCGGACGTTCCGGTCCCGGATGACCCGCCATACGACATAGAGCCCTCGCGTCAGCGAGCCGGGGGAGATCGGCACGACCTGGAAGATGATCAGGATCGCCGCCATCTCTTTCCAGGCTTCGCCCCAGGTCAGGTTGTTGGCGACCTTGTACCACACCGCCACGGCGACGGAGACGACCTGCGTGACCGGCAGCGTGCAGACGTGAACCGCCAGCGCCTTGAGGTACTTCTGGATGAACGGCTCCTTGATCCGCCCGACGATGCCGTCGGCCTCCAGCTCGGTCAGCATGCCCTTGGCGACGCCCTCACGGATCATCTCCCGCAGCCATTGCTCCCGCGCGGCCGGGTTGAACATCAGCCGCACCGGGCGAACGAAAACGTACGCCAGCGCCCCGGCGGCGTAGCGGCGGTCGGTCAGCAGACGGTGAAGCCCGACGGGCAGGACCGACAGCGGCAGATGGCCGGGGATGCGCCACTGCTGTCGTGAGAGTTTCTCCGCACGCTCCGAGGTGACGCGCCCGGCGCGGTGCCAGGCGATCAGGCGCTCCAGGTTCCGCCCGCGAAGGGCGCGCAGCAGGTATCGCGGACTGGCGAGCATCCGTCCGACGTGGCGGCGCAGGTCGGAACGGCCGAGCATGGCCCGGCAGAATCGCCCCGCCGCCGGCAGGACGATCCCCAGCCCGGCCGCCGTCAGGCCGATCGTCCAGCTCCACCGCCAGGCAAACAGGGCCCAGATGAGTACGGCCAGGGCGGCGAGCACGCCACCGGCCGGCAGCGTCCCGAGCAGGTAGAAGCCCGCCCGCGCCGGCAGGGATGCGCGGAGCCCCTCGGCGCGCCGTTCGTCGATCACGTTCCGCACGCGCCAGCCCGTAACGGCGGCCGCGATGATCTTCCCCCATCGCCGCGGGTTCAGGAGGCGGACGTGGTGATGCGTCACGTCGGGCAGGGCGTCGCGATACGCCCGGTCGGCCGATTCCAGCTCCGTCAGCGCGTCCTGCAGGTGTGCGAAGGCGTTCGGATGGGCCTCCGTAAAGGCGCGGAGCTTGCCGACCTCGCCCCGGTCGAACTGCACGAGCGACCCGCGGGCGACGCCCTTGAAGATCAGCGGCACGTCGGCCGGGCTCATCGGGAGGATCGGCAGCAGCGCGAGTCCGGCGCGGAAGTCCACCGCCGTCAGCCCGGCGGCGGGGCTGTCCTCCGTGTCGAGGCGCTTGAGCGCGTTCGGCTGGGACTTGCAGGTCCACCACTCGTACTGCCTCGCCAGTTCGGGCGCGCCGACGTCGTGCAGCAGCCGGACGAACTGGCCCATGAACTCGCGCTTGGCGCGGTACTCGGGCGAGCCGAGATCTTCGGCGGGCACGTCCTCGCCGCGGACCCACTTCTTCCGGGCGTCCAGGTGGTCGTCGACCTCGAAGCGCCAGGTCCGCCCGTCCACCCACTCGCTGATCTCGCCGCAGCTTCCCAGCCGTTCGTCGACGAACGTGGCCAGCACGTCCACCACGGCGCGTTCGTCGCCGAATCGGACGGCCGCGGCGCGGCGGATGAGCTTCTGCCAGAGCGCCCCGGCCCGGGCGGCGTCCGGGTTGCACTGGAGCTGGAACGGCCCCTGGAAGCCCGCACGGTAGATCGCGTCGCGGAAGACCTTCGCGCCGCCCGACGGCGGGATGAGAATCTTGACGGCGTACAGTCCGCCGACGGCGAGCCCCTCGATCGGCCCGTCCGGGGCGTCGACGTCCACGAGGCGGACCTGGTAGACCTGCCCGGCGAACCCGCCGCCGACGAACCGCTGCACGGCGAGGCGGACCCGGGCCGGCCGCGCGGGCGCCACCCCCGTCACGTCGTAGACCAGCTCGTCGCTCGGATCGTAGCGACCGATGCGCATGGGGCGCGACAGGCCGGCCTCGCGAAAGCGGGCGGCGAGGGTTCGACAGGTTTCCACGGAGTACTCGGCCGTCATCGGGGTCTTGCCGGTTATATCGGCAACTCGTCGCAGATACTACGGTTCGCTCTCGCCGCGGGGGCGATTGTCGGGCGGAACGCTCCGCCGCCGACAGCGGATACGGCCCCTGGGCCGAGGCGGCGCGCCCCGCAAAAAAGGGCCTGGGATGGTATTGCGTGAGCCCGTCGTGATGGTACAATGCGGCGCTACATTGCACGGCGGATACCCTCTGGAGTAAGGCCATGAAGACAGACATTCATCCGGAATACGACGAAGTTACGATCACCTGCGCCTGCGGGGAGTCCTTCAAGACGCGCTCGACGCTCGGGCGCGACCTCCAGGTGGACATCTGCTCGGCGTGCCATCCGTTCTACACGGGACGGCAGAAGTACGTCGACACGGCCGGTCGTGTGGAGAAGTTCCAGCGCAAGTTCGGCGGCGACTACTTCAAGAAGCCCGAGAAGAAGAAGGGCAAGTAGCTGACGCAATCATCCAGCCGCCGGTGGACGCATCGCGCGACCCGCCGGCGGTTTTTCTGTGCCGTCGCCGGCCCGCCGTCCACAAACCGAGAGTTCTGCATTGCCCACCGCCCACGACAGCCTGATGGACAAGCTCGACGAGCTCGATCGTCACTACGCCGAGCTGACCGAGCAGATGAACGACCCGGCCGTCGCGTCGGACCCACAGCAGATCGTGCGCATCTCGAAGGAGCACGCGAGTCTGGCGCGGATCGTCGAGCCGTACCGCGAGTACCGACGCCTGGTGGAGGACCGCGACGGCGCGCAGGCGATCCTGGACGATCCCGCCAGCGGCGCCGAGATGCGAGAGCTGGCGCAGGCGGAGGTTGACGAGCTGGACGCGGCGGCCGAGGAGGCGCTCGAGAAGCTCAAGGGGCTGCTCGTCATGAGCGACGAGCACCACATCGACTCGGTCGTGCTGGAGATCCGTCCCGGCACCGGCGGCGCGGAGGCGTCCCTGTTCGCCGGCGACCTGCTGGGCATGTACCGGCGCTTCGCCGAGCGGCACGGATGGAAGTTCGAGATGCTCTCTGCCAGCGCGACGGACATGGGCGGATACCGCGAGGCGATCGTCAACGTCAAGGGCGACGGGGTCTGGAGCTATCTGGGATACGAGGGCGGCGGACACCGCGTGCAGCGGGTTCCCGAGACCGAGGCGCAGGGACGCATTCACACGTCGGCCGCCACGGTCGCGGTCCTGCCCGAGCCGGAGGACGTGGACGTCGAGATCGACTGGGACAAGGACGTCGTCGAGCACACGATGCGGGCCAGCGGGCCCGGCGGGCAGAACGTCAACAAGGTCGAGTCCGCCGTCAAGCTGGAGCACCCCGAGACCGGCATAACCGTCTCGATGCGCGACGAGAAGTCTCAGCACAAGAACCGCGCCAAGGCGCGGCGCATCCTCGCCGCCCGCGTCCACGAGCACTACCTCCGGCAGCAGCAGGCGGCCGAGGCGGCGGCGCGGAAATCGATGATCGGCTCGGGCGACCGTTCCCAGCGCGTCCGGACGTACAACTTCCCGCAGAACCGCTGCACCGACCACCGGCTCAAGGGCGAGGGGCAGGAGGGGGCGAACTTCAATCTCGATCGCATCATCGCCGGGGATCTGGACGAGCTGATCGAAGCGCTCATCGCCCGCGACAGGGCCCAGCGCCTCGCAAACCTCTGAATCTTCCGTGGCACGGCCCTTCGGGGCTGTGCGATGCCCGATGCCTGCCGGCAGAGACGGGTGGAAAGCCTGCTGCACGGAGATGCCATGAACCCTCCGCAGCGCACACCGCCGCCCCCAGGCCCGTCTTCCCCTCCGATCGCCCTCGTCCCGCTCCACAAACGCCGGTCATGCGCTCCGCAACACTTGTACATCATAGTGTATCATAGTGATTTTTGATATAGTTTAAGATATTTCTGTGGTCCGAACAGGGCCGGAGGGCTAAGAATGGCGTACGAGAACGCCAGCCAGTCCGGCGGAAGGGCGAACGGCGCCGGTCCCGGACAGGTGGCGGGGTCCCAGGACAAGGAGTCGCTTCATGCCGGACAAACCCGACAGCAGAAAGCCCGACAGCCCGTCTGACTCACGCGCCGACGCCGGGGACGGCCGGGAGCTGCTCAGCATGTCCGAGGCGATCGAGATGCTCAAGACCACCCGCGCCACGTTTTACCGATGGCTGCGGAGCGGGAAGGTCGAGGGTATGAAGGTCGGACGGCAGTGGCGGTTCTACCGGGAGGAGATCGAGCGGTTCCTGCACGGCGAACAGCCCCGTATCGAACTCGCGGCCGATCCGAAGCCGTTGCTGGACCAACTGTCCGATCGTTTTCGGGAGCTCGCCGGGCGAAAGCCCGGTCCCGACGGCCTGCCCGATCAGCCCGTCGAACAGGCGATGGCGTTGCTGGTTCAACTCGCCGTCCGCATGCGGGCCACGGACGTCACGATCGAGCCGGTCGCCCCGTCCCACCCCGCGCCTGAGGTCGCGCCGGAGACCGGCGAGGCGCGCATCCGCGCACGGGTGGACGGCGTCCTCCAGCCGGTCGCGACGTTCGACCATCGTCTTCTCGCGCCCGTGGTGGACCACTGGAAGCGCCTGTCCGGCATGGACGTGAACCAACGGTCGCGCCCGCAGGACGGGCGCGTCGTCCTGAAGGTCAGCGCCGACGACCTGGAGGAGCGCGTTGTGGACGTCCGGGTCTGCGTCGTGCCGGCCGTGACGGGCGAATCGATCACCTTGCGGGTGCTCCGCCGCGAGGGGGTCGTCTTCTCCCTGGACCGCTTCGGCTACGCCGAGGGCGACCGGCAGCGAATCTCGCGATTCCTGGACAGCCCGCACGGGATTTGTATCGTCACCGGTCCGATCGGATGCGGCAAGACGACCACGCTCTACGCCATGCTCGCTGAGCTGGCCGCGCCGGAACGCAAGGTCATGAGCATTGAGGACCCGGTCGAGTACTTGATCCGCGGTGTCACGCAGGTGTCCGTGAATCCGCAGGCGGGGATGACCTTTCCGGTTGCGGTTCGCTCCATCCTCCGCAGCGCCACGAATGTCGTCGGGGTCGGGGAGACCCGCGACGGCGAGACCCTCCAGCTCTGCATCCAAGCCGCGCTGACCGGTCACCTCGTGCTGACGACGCTGCACACGAACTCGGCCGTCAGCGCGATCCGACGCATGCTGGACATCGGGGCCGAGCCGTTCCTCGTCGCCGACGCGACGCGCCTTTTCGTCGCCCAGCGCCTGGTTCGCCGCCTGTGCCCGGAATGCTCCGAGCCGGTGGACGCGGACGCCGACATCGAGAAGGAGGTCCGTCGCCTGCTCGCGGGCGATGACGAAGGTCAGCGGGCCGGCGACCGTCCGGTCGATCTCGGACGGTTCGCCGCGGACCTGCCGGACGGCTTTCGCAAACCGGTGGGCTGCTCCGCCTGCGCCCGGACGGGCTTCCGCGGACGAACCCTGATCGCCGAGAGCGTCGAGATGACCGGTGACCTCGCCCGCGCGGTCCGCGATGGCGCGGGCGACCGCCAAATGCTGGAGATCGCACTCGCCGACGGCACGACGCCGATGGTGGTGGACGGGCTCCGCAAGGCCGGCGAGGGCGTCACCACGGTTCACGAAGTCGCCCGCGCCACGGCGGGCGTCTGAGCGGCATCGGACAAATCCAGATTGGTGGAACAGGCCTTTCGCTTGCTCTGCACAGCCTGAAAGGCTGTGCCACCGCTGCAGACTCGCCCGACTCCGCTCAGGCTGTGTCTCATGTGTCGCTTCGAGCCCCGAGAACGGGCTGATTCATGCGGCGGCGGCGGCTTAACGATCCAACTTCGCGGCGATCGCGTCCATCCGGTGCTCGCGGAGCAGGTCGGCCGCCTCTCGCTTCGCCTGCTCGACCGACATGCCTTCGATGCGTCGCTGGAGGCGCGGGATGTGCTGCGGGTCCACGCTGAGCGCCCGCACGCCGACGCCCAGCAGGAAGGTGACAAACCGCTCGTCGGACGCCATCTCCCCGCAGACGCTGACCTCCATGCCGCGCTCGGCGCCCGCCGTCGCCACGCGCGCCAGCGCCGCCAGCACGGCCGGGTGATGCGGGGTGAAGTACGAGGCGACCTTCTCGTTGGTCCGGTCGACGGCCAGGAGAAACTGGATCAGGTCGTTGGTCCCCACGCACAGGAAGTCGGCCTCGTCGGCGAGTTGTTCGACGATCGACACGGCCGAGGGCGCCTCGACCATCACGCCCAGTGCGGGCCGCTCGTGCAGCGCGTGGTTCTCGCGCTTCAACTCGCGGATGGTCCCCCGGACGGCGTCCTTCGCGGCGGCGAACTCCTCGACCGACGAGATCATCGGGAACATGATCCGCAGTGACTCCGCATCGGCGGCGGCCCGGAGGATCGCGCGGAGCTGCTGGGCGAACACGTCCGGGTGCTGCAGCGAGAAGCGGATGCTGCGCAGCCCCAGCGCCGGGTTCTCCTCGTCGGACTGGTCGTAGTAGGACGGCAGCTTGTCGCTTCCCACGTCCAGCGTGCGGAAGGTCACCTCGCGTCCCGGCATCTCGTCGAGCAGGCGGCGGTAGATGACCATCTGCTCTTCCTCGCTGGGCAGACTCGTACGGACGAGAAAGGGAAACTCGCTGCGGTAGAGTCCGACGCCCTCGGCCTTGACGCGGCGGGC
>CAZADC010000056.1:0-11031 GCA_964483755.1 uncultured Planctomycetaceae bacterium
GACGTCGATGTCGGCGGCGTCCATGCTCTCGACCAGCTCGCCGGCCGTTCCTCCCGAGACGGCCTTCCAGGGGCACTCCGCCTCGAGGGCGGCGATGGCCCGCGGCGCGAGCTTGTCCGGGAAGGCGTGGGTATGAATGTCGATGACGCTCATGCCCGCCAGTATATCGGCGGCCGGGCGGCGGGCAAGCGGCGGTTGGGGCTGCTTGCCGGGTGGATCGCCGCGACTATAATCATCGGGAACCCTGCGAGCGATGCTCGCGGGCGTTCCCGGCGCGGGTCAGGCGCCCGCGTCGCCGTCACGAGAGCGCATTCAGCAGGAGTCCACATGGGCGCCGATTCACACGTACCGTCTGAGGTGTTCTTCACCAAGGGCGTGGGAAAGCATCGCAACCGCCTGCAAAGCTTCGAGCTGGCGCTGCGTCATGCCGGCATCGAGAAGGCGAACCTCGTCCGCGTGTCCAGCATCCTTCCCCCCGGGTGCAGGATTCTCTCACGCAAGAAGGGGCTCGAGCGCCTCAAGCCGGGCGAGATCACCTTCATCGTCCTCGCCGAGGCGTCCACCAACGAGCCGTCCCGCCTTGTCGGCGCCGGCATCGGACTCGCCCAGCCCGCCAGGGGTGAGCAGTACGGGTACATCAGCGAGCATCACGGTTTCGGCATGCGGGAGAAGGCGCTGGCGGACTTCGTCGAGGACATGGCCGCTACGATGCTCGCCACCACGCTGGGTATCGAGTTCGATCCCGAAACCGCCTACGACGAACGGAAGGAGATCTACAAGATGTCCGGGAAGATCGTTCGCACCCGGGCGACCTGCCAGACCGCCGAGGGCGATAAGAACGGGCTCTGGACCACCGTCATCGCCGGCGCCGTCATGCTCCTGCCCTGACCGCGTGAGCGAGCAGCCCCCCCACAACTTCCTCGGCCTTCCGCCGGACCTGTGCGACCCGCGACGGGCCCACTACGCCGTGCTCCCGGTTCCGTACGAGGGTACCGTGTCCTACAAGGCCGGCACGGCGGCCGGGCCGGACCAGATCATCGACGCCTCCCGCCAGGTCGAGTGGTTCGACGAGGAGCTGCTCGGCGAGTTCGTCGCCGCGGGCGTCGCCACGCTCGATCCGGTCGAATCGGCCGACGACCCGGTCGAGCAGATGAACCGCGTTCGCCGGGCGGCCGACGCGGCGCTGACCGACGGGCGGTTCCTGCTCACGCTGGGCGGCGAGCACAGTATCACGGCGCCGCTGGCAGCCGCGGCGGCGGAGGCGCATGGCGAAATCAGCGTGCTCCAGATCGACGCCCACGCCGACCTCCGCGACACCTGGGACGGCACGCCGCACTCCCACGCCTGCGTCATGCGCCGCGTGCTGGAGACCACCGGCAGCATCTGCCAGGTGGGCATCCGCAACGTCTCGGCCGAGGAGTACCGCGACTGCCGGGACCGGGTGGCGAAGTTCATCACCCCGGGCGTCATCGAGGCCGACCCGGACTGGATCGACCGCGCGCTGGACCTGCTGGGCAAGACGGTCTACGTGACGGTGGACATCGACGGGCTCGACCCGTCGATCGCCCCGGGCACCGGCACCCCCGAGCCCGGCGGGCTCTCCTGGCGCCAGGGCTGCTCGCTGCTGCGGGCGGTGTGCGAGCAGCGTCGCGTCGTCGCGGCCGACGTGGTCGAGGTCCGCCCGCTGGGCGCCAACCACGTCACCGAGTTCCTCGCCGCGCGCCTGGCGTACAAGATCATCGCCTACACGCAGATATGAAGTTTCAGGTCGTCGGTTGCACCGGACGGCTCGGGCCCCTACGCTGACGCTCCGTCCGTTCAAGGAGACCGCGATGGCAGACGCCGGCCCTACGCAAGGCCGACCGCCGAACGTCCTGTTCGTGTTCGCCGACCAGCTCGGGGCCGACTACCTCGGCTGCTATGGGCACCCGCTGGTGCGGACGCCGAACCTGGACCGCCTGGCGGCCTCATCCTGGCGGTTCCGCAGCGCTTACACTGCCTCGCCGCTGTGCACGCCGTTTCGCGGCACGCTGTTCACCGGGCGGTATCCCGTGCAGACGGGCATCGTCCGCAACGAGCAGCGCATGGCGTCGTCGGAGACGCCGCTGGCGACGCTGTTCGCCCGGGCGGGCTACGCGACGGCCTACGTCGGCAAGTGGCACCTGGCCGGAACGCCCCGCAAGATATGGGTTCCCCCAGCCGACCGGGGCGGGTTCGAGGACTTCGTCGGCTGGGACTGCGGCCACGTGCGCCACGTCGACCAGAAGTACTTCGACGGCGACTCGCCGGAGATTCTCACCCTCCCCGGGCACGAGACCGACGCGCTGACCGACGTCGCGCGGGAGCGGCTGGAGCGGCACGCCGCCGGCGACCGGCCGTTCTGCATGTTCGTCTCCTACCAGGCGCCGCATCCGTTCTGCGATCCGCCGCAGGAGTACCTCGATCCGTACCGCGATCGTCCGCTGCCCCGTCGTCCGAACGTGAACGCCGAGGCGCGGTTCCACGGGTACGGCGAGGAGTCGGCCGACATCGGGCTCACCGAGTGGATGGAACGATACCTCGGCGAGATTACCCACCTCGACGCGGCCGTGGGTCGCCTGCTCGACGACGCCGAGTCGCGCGGGCTGCTGGACGACACGATCGTCGTCTTCACGTCGGATCACGGCGACATGGCCGGCTCGCACGGGCGCTTCGAGAAGAGCGTGGCGTACGAGGAGGCCGTGCGAATCCCGCTGCTGGTGCGCCTGCCCGGACGCCCGGAAGGACGCGAGACCGGGGCGCTGTTCAGCTCCGTCGATTTCCTGCCGACGCTGCTGGGGCTGTGCGGACTTCCGCCGGCCGAATCGGCCGAGGGCGTCGACTACGCGCCGCTGCTGCGGGGGGATCCCGACGCGCCGCAGCGCGAACGGCTGATCATGCAGTGCGGCGACTGGGCGTGCATTCGGGAGGGCGAGTGCAAGCTCACGACGGATACGGAAGGCGTCGAGGCCCGCGAGTTCTACCGCCTGGAGGCCGACCCCTTCGAGCAGCGGAATCTCGTCGACGCACCGGGCGAACGGGCGACGGTCGACCGCCTGCGCTCGGCCTATCGCGAATGGCTGGCGGACGCCCGCAGGCGCGCCGTCGATCCCGCGGATGACGCGCAGTAGAGGCCGACGCCCGGGCGGGCGCGATCAGTCCCACGGCGTCGCGTAGGTCGGGTCGTTGACGAACCGTTCGACGCCGAGCTCGATCCTCGTTCCGCACCCCGGCGGCAGCGCGACGCGCAGGTGCGGGCCGTTGACCTCCACGCTCGCCCGCCGGCTGCGCCGTCCGGCGGCCTGGTCGTAGCTCGCCGTGGTGAAGCGGTGCTCCGCCATCCCGCCGGCCTGGACAATCACCTCCCGCCGCTCCGTCAGGTTCAGATTGACCAGCTCCAGGACGATCCGGTTCTCGGCAATCCCCGAGACCAGGGCGGCCACGTCGTCCGGCAGGCCGGGGCGGCGCTCCAGCGCGTCGAAATGCCGCACCTGGCAGACCAGCAGCCCGCCGTTGTAGATCGGAAGGGGGCTCCCGGTGGTCATCTGCACCAGCCCCTCGCAGGTGACGGGGTTGCGCCGCTGGAAGTAGCTGTCGTTGTACTTCGCCGGGTCCTGGTCATCCCGCCGCATGAAGGCCGAGCGGGAATACACCTGTGAGAGGTTGTGGCGGAGGATCTTCTCGGGGTAGTCGGGGAACTGGCCGTTGAGGTACGCCATCCACGCGCCGGAGTTTCCGCCCTGGTCCTTGGCGGACCAGTCGTTGATCTGCAGCGGCGGCCCGGCCGCGAACCGTCGCCCCGACTTGTTCCGCAGCACGTGCTCGCGCCGGACGTCCGCCTCGTCCAGCGAGACGTTCCAAACGTGGGCGATGAACTGGGGGTTCATCGGCATGAATTCGAACCAGCCGTCCTTCTGGAGGGCGGTGTCGTCCTCGTTGCGGAGGACCATCAGCCACGGCCAGGGGGTGTAGCGGACCTTGCCCGGCGCGCCGTACTTGTGCGGCACGTGGAGTGTCTTGTCGGTGACGATGCCGCGGTCGATCAGCACGTCGATCTGTCCGCGCGGCAGGTCCATGTACGTTCGGTCGCGTGTCAGCAGCGTCGCCGTCTCGGCCGCGATGATGACCGCCTGGCCGAGGTTCCCCCATCCGTGCGGCCAGGTCCAGCCGTAGTTGCCGCCGTACCACCGGCCGTCGATGTGCTCGCCGATCTTCCCGTTCAGCCCGACGTTGTCCGGGAGGATGCCGTCGTTGGCCTTCACGCGATCGATCCACGCGTCCACGTACCCGACGACCCACTGCTTGTACTTGTCGTCACCGGTCAGCAGATACGCGTTGGCCAGCAGTCCGGTGCAGGCGAGGTTGGCGGCGGCGTCGCCCTTCCCGCGGCGCTCGGAGGCGATTCGTCCCATCCGCTCGGCGACGCCCTTGTCCTCCAGGTCCGCAACGGTCTCGGCGCCCTCGACGTCCCAGAACGGCAGGCCGTACCCCTCGGCCGTCCATACGGGCTTGCCGTCGAAGTTCCAGAAGCCCGGGCCCTTGCTGCCGTTGTGGGCGCAGCGGATGATCTTATGCTCCGGGTCGTAGTTCTTCGCGTCGGGGTCCTCGTTGAGGTAGAAGCCGGCGAAGCGGCGGGCCCGCTCGACGGTCTTCTCGTCGGTCGGGTCGGCCATCGAGAGCATGTAGAACAGGTAGTTGCCCTCGCCCTGGTGCATCCAGTCGTAGCTCGGCTGGTACTCCTTGACGACCATCGGGTACCCGCGACCGGTCGGGTAGTGCGAGAACTGCTCGGTGATCGCCTCCCATTCCCGCCGCCCGGCCTGGAGGAACCACTCATCGCCGCCGAGCAGGTACAGCAGCGGCCAGTTGTGGAAGCTCTCGTAGGCGTCGTCGAGGGCGTCGATGCTGCGGAAGCCCTGCGGATCCGGCGGCCAGAGGATCGACCCGTCGTCGCGGACGTACTTGTCCAGCGCCGCCCGGGCGGCGGCGTGCATGGCGTCGAACAGCTCGCGCTCCAGCAGGGCCCATACGGGCGCATCCGTGACCGGACGCCCGGCCTCAATCGCCGGCATCGCCGGAGCCGTCGCCGGCTCGGCGGCCGGGGCAACGCTCGACAGGACGAAGGCGACCACCGGCAACCACGGCGCGGCTTGGAGCATCCTGTTCATGCGGCACCTCTCTTGAGAACGCTTCATTTTGCGGTCTGCGCGCGGTCGGGGCGCTGCGCCTCGGCCCGGAGCCCGGCCGCCCATCGCGCCAGGCGGCGGAACATCTCCCAGTTGTCCTGCCCGCGGATCGTGCCGTACGGCTCCCGCTCGAGCAGGGCCCAGTCGGCGATCCACCCGGTGTCGCCGGCGACGACCACGCGTCCCCGCCCGACTTCGGCGATCGCCAGCAGCGGCGCGTCCGGGCCGGCGACGCCCTTGCCCTGTTGCGCGGGAACCTCGGGATCGTTGCGGACGATCGCCCGCGGGCGGGCGAAATGCCCGGCGTCGACCGCCAGCGGCGAACCGTAGTAGTACGCCCAGCGGAGCCCGCCGACAATCGGCGCCCCCGACGGAATCGCCACCCGCTTGACGCCGATGGTGTATTCCGTCACCCCAAGGCCGAACTCGCGAAGCAGCTCGTTGGCGGCGCGTTTCTCGACGTTGTGCCCCTCGGTCTGGTTGCTCAGGAACACCAGCCCCCCGCCGCCCTGCACCCAGTTGACGATCGCGTGGACGTCCGCCCGCTCGACGTGATGCGGCAGCGGCCCGCCATCGACCGCATCGTCGGACGGGTTGACGATCAGCAGCACGTCGGCGCCCGCCAGGCGCCCGCGCGTCGGGCGCTTGTCCGTCACGCGGACGTCGAAATCTTCGCCCAGACGCCCGAGCACCTCGGCGAACGGGCCGTCGGGGGCATACTGCTGCTCCCCCTCGGCCGTGAAGTGAGTGCAGTACAGCAGCACGGGACGATCGGCGGGCTTCGGCTCATCCGCCGGCCCGGACTCGGGCTTTCCCCCGCCAGCGCACCCGTACAACAGAACGGCCGGGAGGATCGCGAGCGGAATCAGGCGGAGAGCATGGCGACGTGTCATCAGCGGGCCTCCGGAACAGGGCCAGGTTCGGTGACGTGCACGCAGGCCGATTCTACCGCCGGCCGGGCGAATCGCAACGCCGGCCGCCTGTTCAACGCAAGCGGACCTCACTCGTCGTCGGTCAGCGCTTCGATCGCGGCAAGAACGCGGGCCTTGAGGGCGTCGGGATCGTATCCCTCCGGCGGTCGGCGCCGGTTGAGCTCGATCCCCGCCGTCAGGTCCTCGAGCAGGTCGGCCGCCGCGTCGACGGCCGGGCCGGTGCGACGCTCGGCGCGGGCCTTCTCCACTGCCCGCGCCAGCGTCTGGCAGAGGTAGAAGTCCTGCGCGCCCTCGCGGCAGCGCTCGAAGTCGATCGTCGGGTACAGCCCCTCTCTCCCGTAGCAGATCATCGCGTTGTCGGGCGCCCGCCCGTCGAGGTCGAAGAACTGGTACCCGTGGAGGATGTTCAGGTGCCACTGGGTGCGGGCGCGGATGCCCTTGCCCAACTCGCTCCACTGGTAGAGCCCGAAGCTGTAGCGGCTGCGTCCCTGGTTGTAAATGTGCACTTCCTTGCCCAGCCGCCGGGCCTCGGCGAGCACCGACGGATCGTGGCGGTTCAGGTCGCTGATGTCGAGGACCTCAAAGAAGCGCTGATGCCAGTAGAGCAGGTTGTCGCGAGCCGTCGGCCGGGAGGTGAAGGTCACGCTGTAGCTGCCGCTGGTGCGGACGGTTTCGGGGAAGGCCTTCGAGACCGTCGCCATGAGCTTCATGAATTCCAGCTCGCGCTCGGCGACCTCTCGGACGCGCGTCTCGTCGCACATGGCGTACCAGATGACCGGCCAGTCGCGCGCCCGGGCGTGCTCGTGGACGGTCCGCCACGCCCGCATGAAGGCCTCCTCGTACCGCAGGCCGCTCGTGCGGGCGACCTTGCCCGCGACGCGCCCGGCTTGATATCCCTCGTGGAGCCCGGCGAAGCGCAGCCCGCCGTACCCGTTGACCGGCCCGGTGAACCCGTGCCGCTTCAGCGTCTCCATGAACGCGTCGACGGCGGAAAAGTCGATGACCGGCTGCCCGTCCTTCCAGCCCTCGAGCTGCCAGCTCGGCCCGCCGCAGACGGTGTTCATTCCGTAGTCCCGCAGCATATCGAGGGTCTGCTCGAGCGCGATCCGCCGGCGCTCGTCCGGCAGGAGCGACGGCGGCATGAGCCCGTAGAAGCCCATGCGGAACTCGGTCCGACGGTCCACGACCACCGGCGAGACTTTCAGGCGGACCGGCACGGCGAGCATGCCGCCGGGCGCGTCAAGCGTCAGCCGTCCGGAGTACTCCCCCGGCGGCGCGTCGGCGGGCACGCGGACCTTCAGCACGAGCTGGCGGGTGACGCCGACGTCCAGCGGCAACCGCTCGCATGCGCGGAGCGTGTGTGGACCGATGCGCCAGGCGATGGAGTTGAAGTCGCGGCGGGTGTTGTACCAGACGCGCAGCAGCTCGGCGGGCGGGTCGGCCGGGGCGTCGGTCCAGTCGAACCGGACCGGCGCGGGCGGGTGCGTCTTGCTGCTGCGGACGGCGAGGGAAAACGTGGCCGCCTCGTTCCGCGCCGCCAGTGCCCGAAGCTCGATCGCGTCCGGGTCGGGGGCGCTGCCTGCGGGCAGGGAGATCGGGGTGACGTTCTGCGACAGATCGACCGGCCAGGCCGTCACGCCGAGCGGCCGCCAGGCGGCGGGGGGTTCGACCGAGACGGCCGGCTTGTCCAGCCTGACGGCGCGCTTGCGGAACTCGGCCTCCAGTGTATCGAGCTGTGCGGCGACCCATCGCTCGGCTTCCCTGTCTTCGGCGCGGCGGACGACCATCGCGGCCAGGCGCGAGCCCCAGCGGTGATCCGCCTCGAACTGCAGCGTCAGCCCGTCGTCGCCGGCGACGGCCTCGAAGCGGACCGGCTTCGCCAGTTCCGCCGCCATGTAGGTGTCCCACAGGTCGACGCCGACGGGCTCGACGTTCTCGAACCGGTACAGCGCGTGGGCCCGCCCGTCGGGTCGCGTCTCGGACCAGACCTCCCGCCCGCCGACCCGCACCGCGCGCCGACGGTGCATCGCCTGCTCGCCGCCCCAGTAGCCGCTGTTCTCGTAAATGAGCGTCACCACGCAGCGTCCCGCGGGCACGTCGACCCGGAAGCGGTATCCCCCCGCCTCGCAGAAGTCGCGCGTCAGCGGCGGTCCGAACGTGGTGTCCCGCGCGGCGCCGTCCCACGGCCTGCCGCCGGCCGAGCCCCAGCCGAAGCCCCTGTCGGCGTCGTACCCGGTGCGGTCGGACACCGCGGTCCAGCCCAGCATGACGCTCTGGTCGCTCGGCCCGAAGTCGAACGCCCACACCCCCGGCGGCCGGGAGACCTTCACCAGACGCAGGTCGTCGATGATGACCGAGCCCGCGGCGCCCTTCCTGCCGAAGCCGAAGTCCAGGCGGACGATGCTGTCGGCGTCGATGTTCCGCTTGATGTCGTTGTTCCGGCTGCCCGCCTCGCCGCGGTACAGCCCGCCGATCGGGATGACCCAGGTGGTCCGCCCCGGGGCAAACACCGTCGAACCGTTGTGGCGGTTCCAGTACGAGCGGTTCTTGTCCGCCCACGCCCGGTCGGCGATCAGTACGTAGCCGCTCATCGGCTTGTCGCCCGGATTGGTGACGTCCAGGAGCAGGGCGTCGTAGGGCGACCAGTCCCTCCGCACACGGTTCCAGTTGAGGTATGCGGGGTGATACCTGCCCTCGGGGTCGAAGGCGATCTTCAGCGCCCGGCTGCCGTGGGCGACGTTCCGTTCGACCAGCTCGGGCGTCCCGGCCGTGAAGCTCCAGGCCTTCAGGTCGGCGGGCGACTCGAAGTCGCACAGGCGCTCGACCTTCTGGGCGAAAGCGAACGGCGCCGACAGGGCGAGCGCCGCCATGGCGGCCGGGAGGACCAGGAACCGACGTCGTGTCCGCCGCATGACCGCATCCTTTCTGCGCGGAGCCGTCGGGCGCTTCGGAGCACCGCTTTGCTGCCGTGCCGCCGCGCTGCGGAATCAGTCGAATCGTGTGACCGCCTCGGAGGCCGGGCCGTCGGCGCTGCTGTGCCGCGAGTGGACGGGCATCGGCGCGCCGGATCGCTCGCTGCCGGATCGGTATCCGTTGCCGCCGTTGCCGTTCCGCCGCGCGAAGCCGTTGCGCCCGTTGCCGCCGCCGTTTGCGGGAGCGGCCTTTCGGGGGCGCAGCGTCAGGGCGTCGTCGCCGAGCAGGTCCTCAACAGCGGCCACGAGCTTCCGCGACGGGGCGACGCTGCACTCCGCGCCGCCGCGGACGAGCACGGTTACGTCCAGGCGTTCCTGCGGGGTCAGGCGGAAGTAGACCGGACACGCGCCGCCGGCGTGCTCGGCGAGCACCTCGCGCAGCGCTCCCAGCGTCTCGGCATTGTCGGCGACGTTCGGCGCCAGGCGGAGCTCGACGGCGGCCGTCAGCTTCGTCAGCGCCTCGTCGATCGGCACGATCTCGTCGACGAGGATGTTCGCCCGTTCCCGCCGCCGGTCGATCGTACCGGTCACGAAGACCATCGCCTCCTCGCTCAGCAGCTCGCCGTACTGTTCGAACGTGCGGGGGAAGCAGACCGCATCGGCCTTGCCGGTGGTGTCCTCCAGCGTGAGCATCGCCATCCGCTCCTGCTTCTTGCGGGTGACGGTGTGCCGGACCGAGGCGATCATGCACCCGATCGTCACGGGCGCGCCCTCGGGCTGCTGCTCGACGCCCGCCAGGTCGATCCCGTCCGGCTGGGAGAGGCTGTCGAGCTCGCGAGCATACTTGACCAGCGGGTGGGAGCTGATGAAGAACCCGAGCGTGTCCTTCTCGGCCGCCAGGAGCTGGGTCTCCGACCAGGGCTCGACGTCGGGGAACCGCGGCGTCTCCGTGGCGGCCGGGGCGACCCCGCCTTCGCCGAAGAAGCTCATCTGCCCGCTCCGCCGGTCCTCGGCGGCGGACTGTCCGAGAGAGATCGCCTGGTCCAGCGCGGCCGTCATCGCGGCGCGGTGGGCGCCGAGGGCGTCGAATGCGCCGCACTTGATCAGCGCCTCGACCGTGGCGCGGTTCACCGCCCGCAGGTCGACGTGTCGGCAGAAGTGGTAGAGGTCCTTGAACTGTCCCACCTCGTCCCGCGCGGCGACGATGGCGTCGACCGCCTTGCCGCCCACGCCCCGGACGGCCGCCAGGCCGAACCGCACCCGCTCGCCGTCCACCGTGAAGCGCGAGTCGCACGTGTTGATGTCGGGCGGGGCGATTTCGACGCCCATCCGCGCCGCCTCGGTCATGTACTGCACGACCTTGTCGGTGTCGACCGACTCGTACGTCAGTGTCGCGGCGAGGAACTCCCGCGGGTGGTGCACCTTGAACCAGGCCGTCTGGTAGGCCAGGATCGCGTACCGCGCCGAGTGCGACTTGTTGAACCCGTACCCGGCGAACTTGAGGATCAGGTCGAACAGCTCATTGGCTTCTCGCTCGGAGATGCCGTTGCCCTTGGCGCCCTCGATGAAGTTGGGGCGCTCCTCGGCGACGGTCTTCTCCTTCTTCTTGCTGATCGCCTTGATGAGCGTCAGGGCACGGTTCAGGGGCAGGCCGCCCAGGCGGTTGAGCACCTGCATGACCTGCTCCTGGTAGACCATGATCCCGTAGGTCTCGGCGAGGATGTCGTCCACCCGCGGGTGCACGGAAGGGATTTCCTCTCGCCCGGCCTTGCGCGAACAGTAGTCGCCGATCAGCTCCATCGGCCCGGGGCGGTACATGGCGTTGGCGGCGATCAGGTCCTCGATGCAGGTCGGGCGCATCTGCATCAGCACGCCCTTCATGCCGTCGGACTCGAACTGGAAGATGCCGTCCGTGTGGCCCTTGCAGAACAGCGCGTAGACGGCTCGGGATCGGCCCCTGCGGCCGTGCCGGGGCGCAAGGCG
>CAZADC010000056.1:11041-13456 GCA_964483755.1 uncultured Planctomycetaceae bacterium
CCGTCCGACTCGAACTGGAACACGCCGTCGGTGTGCCCCTGCTGGAACAGCTCGTAGACCTTCGCGTCGTCGAGCGAGAGCGCTTCGGGGTCCACGTCCTCGCCGGTGCGCTCGCGGACCAGCTCCCGGCAGCGCTCCAGGATCGACAGCGTCCGCAGCCCGAGGAAGTCCATCTTCATCAGTCCGACCTTCTCGCAGGTCGGTCCGTCCCACTGGGTGATCGCCTCCTCGCCGTCGGACTGCCTGCACAGCGGGACGATGTTCTCGAGCGGCTGGTCGGCGATGATCACCCCGGCCGCGTGGACGCCGGCGTGGCGGGCGAGCCCTTCGAGCCTCATCCCGTGGTCGATCAGCTCGCGGATCTGCGGGTCCCTGTCGTGGCGCTGCTTGAGCTCCGGCTCGCTCTCGAGGGCGCTGGTGAGCGTGACCTTCGGGCCCTCGGGCACGAGGCGGGCGACGGCGTCGACGTCCGGCAGGGGTATGCCCATCACCCGCCCGACGTCGCGGATGAGCCCGCGGGCCTTGAGCATCGACGGGGCGATGATCTGCGCCACGTGCCCGTACTTCTCGCGGACGTACTGGATGACTTTGGCCCGGCCTTCCTGGCACATGTCGATGTCGAGGTCGGGCGCCTCGGTGCGGGCTGGGTCGGTGAACCGCTCGAACAGCAGCCCGTAGCGCAGCGGGTCCACGTCGGCGATCCGCAGGGCGTAGCCCAGCAGCGTGCCGACCCCGCTGCCGCGCGGGGCGCTGGGGATGCCGTTGTCCCGCGCGAAGGACACGAAATCGTTGACGATGAGGAAGTAGGAGCTGTACCCCTTGTCGGCGATGACCGTCAGCTCCCGATCCAGCCGCTCGGCGTACTCGTCCGGCACGTCGCCGTCGAAGCGCCGGGCGAGCCCTTCCTCGGCCAGGCAGCGCAGGTGCTCGTCGGGCGAAACGCCCTCGGGCGTCTCGAAGTGCGGCAGGTGCTGTGCGTCGAAGTCCAGCTTGACGTCGCACATCTCGGCGATCTTCAGCGTGTTGTCGGCCGCCTCGGGCCAGGCCGCGAGCGCCCGGCGCATCTCCTCGGCGCTCTTGAGGTACACCTCGTCGGGATACTCCAGCGCGCCGTCGGCGAGGGTCTTGCCGGTCGAGATGCACGTGAGCACCTCGTGGGCGGGCTTGTCCTCGCGGCGAAGGAAGTGGACGTCGTTGCTGGCGACGATCCCGAGGTCCAGGTCCCGCGCCAGGCGGACGAGGTGCGGGTTGACCTGGTCCTGCTCGGCGAGCCCCTGTTTCTGGACCTCCACGAACAGCCGCTCGGTCCCGAAGATGTCGCGGTACTCGCCGAGAATCTGTTTCGCCCGCTTGGGCTGCCCGCTGAGCAGCGCCTGGGGCACCTCGCCGCCGAGGCAGGCGGTGGTGCAGACGAGCCCCTCGTTGAGCTCGGCGAGCAGCTCGCGGTCGACCCGCGGCTTGTAGTAGAAGCCCTCGAGGTACGCCCGCGAGGAGAGCTTCATCAGGTTCCGCCAGCCGGTCCGGTCGGTCGCCAGCAGCAGCAGGTGGTAGCAGGCGGTCTGGATGTTGCCCATCGAGCGGTCCTGCCGCGTCGTGGGCGAGATGTACGCCTCCATGCCGAGGATGGGCTTGACGCCCGCCTCCGTCGCCCGCGTGTAGAAGTCCACGGCCCCGAAAAGGTTACCATGATCGGTCACGGCGAGGGCGCCCATGCCCAGCTCGACCGCCCGGTCGACGAGGCGGTCCGTGGAGGCGGCGCCGTCGAGGAGGGAATAGTGCGAGTGAACGTGCAGGTGAACGAATCCGTCCATGGTCTCGTCCCGTCGGAAAGGGTCCCGGAAGTCCGCGGCCGCCACTATACCAGCCCGCCGCCCGCCCGCCAAGCGGGGGATGACAGCGCGACAGATCGGCGGTAACCCGCGCGGAAGCCGGCCCGGCGGTGCCTGAAGAGATGGCGCTGATCGCTGGCGGACCGCCTCCGCCTCCATCGCAACGGTCGAACCGTGCCGGCCGGCACTGCGCCTGAAGTGAAGCGCGGTGTCCCTCCGAAGGTACCGCGCTGCCGCAAGAGACTTGCCCGACTTCGCTCAGCACCTCGGCGGCTTCCAACCGCTGTCCGACGCCGAACCCGGCGTCCGCCGGCAGCGCCGGAGGCGATGTGGTTTCTACTCTTCCGACTTATCTCCGACGGCCTTGCGAGCCTTCTCGATGAGTTGCGGCAGTTGGTGCCGGGGGATGCTCTGGCAGTGGTAATCCGCGAACGCCACGGCGATCGGCCCGCTGCTGCGCTTCGTATCGATGTACAGGATCGGCGTGTCGGCCGGGAGGTTCGACGCATCGACGCCCGGCGTGAGGAAGACGGCACGCCCGAGCTCATTATCCAGCGTCTCTCGGGAGATCATCCCTTCCCTTACG
>CAZADC010000057.1:0-13452 GCA_964483755.1 uncultured Planctomycetaceae bacterium
GGCAGCAGCGGGTCCCAGGGCAGCAGCGGTTCGCAGGGCAGCAGCGGTTCGCAGGGCAGCAATGCGTCCGCGGCCGCGGGGCACATGAGCGAGGCCGCGAAGTCGCTGTCCGCCCAGGAGAGTCAGGAGGCCGTCGAGGAGCAGACCAGGGCGCTCGATGAGCTCACGGAGCAGCAGGAGCGGCTGGCGCAGCTCAAGCGGCGGATCGAGAAGGAAGCGGCCGAGAAGCCGGCCGAGCAGGCGGACGAGCAGAACGAGCTGGCCGAGGACACCGGCGAGCTGGCGGGCGAGATGCAGAACTCGCAGGACGGACAGGGATCGCCCGGCTCGTCGTCGGCATCCAAGGCGAGCAAGTCCATGGGGCAGGCGGGCGGGAGTCTGTCACAGGGCAAATCCGGTCAGGCCAACGAGGAGCAGCAGGAGGCGCTGGACGAGCTGGAGAAGGCGGCCGAGGAGCTGGACACGGCCATCGCACAGGAGGAGGAGCTCGCCCAGGCCGAGCAGCTCAAGAAGATTGACGCAATGCTTGAGCAGGTGCTCAAGGCGCAGCGTTCGATCACGACGGCGACGGCAGAGGTGAATGCGAAACGCGGCGAGGACGGTTTCGCCCGGCCGGAGAAGCTCAAGCTCAACGAGCTGAGCGGCGGGGAGGGCAAGCTGGCCGAAGAGGTGCGGAAGGTTGAGAAGATGCTCGCCGAGGAGGGCACGACCGTCGTCTTCCCGGAGGTGCTCGGTGAGGTGCGGGACGACCTGAAGAACGTGCAGAAGCTCCTCGCCGACGAGCAGGCCGGCGAGCTGGCGCAAGGCATCCAGAAGGAGATCGAGCGAAGTCTGCAGGAGATGATCGATGCCATCCGCAAAGAGCTTGCCGACCGTCGCAAGCAGCAGGAGAGCGGCGGCGGCGGTGGAGGTGGTGGAGGAGGCGGCGGTCAGCAGCCGCTCGTCCCCCCGACCGCCGAGCTGAAGATGCTCCGCAGCCTGCAGCTTCGCATCAACTCGCGGACGGTGCTGCTCAACGCCCAGAAGGAGACGGGCCGGCTGAACGAGAAACAGCTTACCGAGCAGCACAAGACGCTCAGTGAACGCCAGGACAAGGTAGGGCGGATGACCGGCAAGCTCGCAGAGCAGCTCCGGCGCGAGCAGGCGGTCCGGCAGGCGGGAGAAAGACAATGAATCGACACTTGACGGCAGGATTCGTGCTCGCGGTGCTGGTGCTGGCGCCATGTGCGGCCCGGGCGCAGGACGCCGCCGAGCCGCCCGTGGTCATCGAGGTGAATCCGGCCGATGCGCCCCCCGGCGCGACGGATGACCTCTCCGACGTGCTGGACAACCTGACGCCCGAGCAGATCGAGCAGCTGGTCGCCGAGGCGATGGCGTCGCGGCTCCAGGTCGAGCGCGAGCAGGTGATCGCCGAGATCCGCGCCGGGCTGCTGTACGACCCGAAGGACGTCGCCGCGGCGGTGCGCATCGTCCAGGCCGACCCGACCGACGCCCAGGCGGACAACATCCAGCGCATCATGCGGGCGTTCGCTACGGTGGACCCGCGATTCGGGCAGGCGTACAAGCTCTCCGCGGAGGGCAAGCATGCCGAGGCCGCCGCGGCCGCCGAGCAGCTCGTCGACCCGCGCCAGACCTCCTGCGCCGGCGCCGCCCGGCACTGGCTGTACGCCGAGGCGCTCCGGCAGGCGGACCGCGGGTACGACGCGATCGACGTCTACCGCGCCGTGCTGGTGAACATGCCGGACCGCATCAGCTTCGCGTCCGCCTCGGCCGCGGCCGCGGCACGGACGTACGAGCAGCTCGACCGCGGGCTCTACGCCATGCAGATGTACGAGTACTGCCTGAAGAACTACGGGCTGACCCTGTCCAAGGCGGAGTTCGACGCCATGGCGGCGAAGCTGGAAGAGCTCGCCGGGATTTACGGCAAGCCCATGGACACGCTCGTGCAGTGGATGGGGCGGGTCAGCAAGCGGCTGGAGGCCGAGGACTCCGGCCGGGAGACCCAGAAGACCGAGCAGGAGATCGTCGCGCTTCTCGAGGACCTGATCAAAACCGCCGAGGAACAGCAGGGCGGCGGGTCCAGCGGGTCCGGTCAGCAGGGCCAGCAGGGTCAGCAGGGACAGAAACAGGGCCAGGGTCAAGGCCAGGGGCAGGGGCAGGCACAGGGACAGGGAAAGAGCGGGCCGCCGAGCGGGACCCGCCAGCCGTCCTCGCCGGCGCAGCGGTCCGCGCTGGTGCCCGGCGGCGTCGAGCGCCCGACCGAGCTGAGCAAGATCCGCGACACCGGCGAGTCCGGCGACTGGGCCGAGCTGCCGCCGCGCGAGCGCCTGCGGATCGAGCAGCTCCGCAAACGGGCCATGTCCGAGCGGCACAAGGACATCATCACCGACTACCGCTCGCGCCTGGCCGGGGGGGACGGACGATAACCGCCCGAAGATACACCGCCCTGATCGCCCTGGCGGCCGTGACCGCCTGTGGATCGGCCGGCGCCGTCCAGCGCGTCGACACGCTCGACGCCCGCACCATCGAGGGTGAGGTCCGCTCGATCGGCGAGAACAGCGTGACCGTCGTCGTCGAGGGCGAAGCCCGCGACATCCCCCTTTCCGACGTTGCGACCGTGTCGCTGGCCGAGGCGAATGCGGACGCCATGCGCCGAGCCGGGCAGGCCGTTCTCCGGACGACAGCCGGCGGCCTGCTCCCGGCCGAACGGTTGAACGTCGCCGAGGGGACGATCCGCTTGCGGAACCGGCTGCTGGGGCGCGTCGAGGCGGAGATCGAGGCCGGACGCGAAATCCTCCTGCCGCCGGCGGCAGGGACCCCCGCGGGGTTGCGGGCCGAATGCCTGGAGATCATGCCGCGCGAGCGTACGCGGGACGTGCTGGTCGTCCGCCGCGACGACGGGACGCTGGTGGCCGTTCAGGGCGCGCTGCAGGCGATGGACGACGACAGCGTCACCTTCCGCTGGCGCGAGGCGGACCGCCGGACGTCGCGGAAGAAGGTGGCGGCCGTCTTCTTTGCCGACACCGGCGCGGCGAAGCTCCCGGCCGGTCGGATCACGGGTACCGACGGGTCCGTCGCCGGTTTCGAGTCGCTGACGATGGACGGACGGGCGGCGAAGGTCGAACTGTCGACCGGCGGCCGGGCGAGCATCCCCCGCGAGCGGATCGCGAGCGTCCGTTTCCTGTCGGACCGCGTCACGCCGCTGACGGAGCTCGAACCGAAATCGGTGACCGAGCGCGGGTACTTCGACACGGTCTTTCCGCACCGCGTCGGCCGATCGGTCGGCGGCGGGCCGATCAAGCTCGGGGGGCGGACATACGCCGACGGACTGGGCCTGCACAGCTACTGCGAGATGACGTGGGCGCTCGACGGGCGCTATGAGACGTTCGCCGCGGTGGCGGGCATCGACGACGCCGTCCGCCCGCGCGGCGCCGCTGCCCTGACGTTCCTCGTCGACGGCAAGCCGGCCGGCGAGCCGCTCCGCCTGACGGGCAAGGACGACCCGCAGCCGGTCCGCGTGGAGCTGGACGGTGCGAAGACGTTTACGATCCGCGTCGGCTTCGGACCCGACGAGCTGGACGTGTCGGATCACGTCGACATAGCAGACCCCCGCCTCATCCGCGCCGCCGACACTGACGGCTCGGAGTAGCCGCAACGTTGTTTGCGGCCTTCGATCCGCGCTCCATTTCAGAGATTGCGATCGCCCCTGCCGGAGCTCTTCCAATCGCGCCCGTCCCCAGGGCTCCGCTGCGCGTCGCCTTGGGCTATTGACGACCGCCCCTGCGGGGCTGCGAGGACGACGCCAAGCGTAAGCACCGCCGCGAACGCCATCAGGGCGTACCCGACGCGGTAACAGACCCGGAATCCGGATGACATGCGCGCCGAGCCGAAGGAAACGGGCATTCCGCGTCTGATGACCGATACCTTGGCCGCCAGGAACAGGCAGAACCCCAGCGCGTACGGCCCCAGGGCGGTGCAGCCCCAGAACAGCGGAGCCCCGCCGACGAGGCCGATGGACAGGACCATGAGCGTAACGACCGCGAACGGCCCGAAGCCGAGAAGCAGATTGACCAGGGCCTCATATCTCCGCATGAGGACCGCCTTCCTTTGTCATCCCGCAGCGCGTGTGAATCATTCTGTGATTCGTACACGGAATCGGCCGGTCGTCTACTTCTTCCGCCGCTTGCCGGAGCGGACCTTCTCCTTGATCCGCTGGATGTGTCCGCGACCGAGCGCCTTGACCTCGCAGCCGAGCTCGAAGTACTTCTCGATCCGCTCGTCGTCGAGGATGCCGAAGCAGTCGACCACCGCCAGCGGCCCGCCGGCCCACTTGACGACCTGCTCCGGGTCGAGCTCGAGGTACGGCTCGTGCCGCACGGCGAGGACCAGCGCCTCGGCGCCCTTCAGGGCGGCCGCCAGGTCCTTCTGCACGCGGAGGTTGGCGAGCTGCTCCTGGTTGCGGAAGAACCGCTTCCACGAGTGGCCGGGCGCGGGGTAGGTCTCCTGGCTCTCCAGCTCGTACCAGTGGTCGACGTACGGGTCGTGCACGCGGATCTCCGCGCCCATCTCCGCGAGCTTGCGGACGACCAGCTCGCTGCCGCTGTAGCGGGTGTCGCCGACGTCCTGGCGGTAGCTCGCGCCGCAGATGAGCACGTCGGCCGCGGCGATGTAGCGCCCCATGTTCCGCAGGGCGTCGCGTGTCAGCTCGGCCGCGTGGAGCCCGCGCGTGTCGTTCGTGTCGATGGCGGTCGGCGTGATGCGGAACACGCGGTCCTGGTCCTCGAAGCCGAGAATGTGCTTGTACGCCCAGTAGCCGAGCCCGCCGTCCTTGGGCAGGCAGTACCCGCCGATGCCGGGTCCGGGGAAGATGATGTTGCTGTGCGTCGGGCGCACGCGGATCGCCTCGATGACCTTGATGAGGTCCACGCCGTTGCGCTCGGCGAACAGCGACCACTCGTCGAGGAACGCCAGGATCGTCGCGCGGTAGGAGTTCTCGACGATCTTCGTCGTCTCGGACTCGATCGGTCGGTCCATCACCGTCAGCGGGTAGTCCTCGGTGTTCAGCACGTCGTTGAGGAACTTGACGACGCGCTTGCGTGCCTTGACGTTGCACCCCGAGCACACCCGCCAGAAGTCGCGGATGCTCGCGACGTACTCCCGCCCGGGCATGACCCGCTCGAAGCTGTGCGCCAGCAGCGGCTCGGAGCGGATGCCCCGCGCCTCGAACGCCTTCTTCATGATCGGCCAGGCGACGAACTCCGTCGTGCCCGGCGCGACGGTCGTCTCGATCAGCACGAGACAGTCGGCGGGAATCTTCTCGCCGATCGTCCGGATCGTCGCCTCCAGGGCGCCCATCTCCGCCTCGCCGGTGCGCATGTCGCCCAGGTCGTGCTTCGTGTAGTCGCACTGGACGTCCACCACCACGACGTCGGCCAGGGAGAGGCAGTCGCTGTTGAACGTCGCGGTCAGCGTCTTCTTGTCCTGCACGCACCGGGCGATCATCGGATCCACCTCGGGGTCCTCCGCCTTGACGGGCGATTCGCCGCGGTTGAGCAGCGGGATCTTCCAGTAGCTCCGCGTGCTCTGGCGCTGGCAGCCGATGACGAACTTGTTCGGCTCGCCCTTCTTGTCGGTGGTGTCGGCGATGATGGCCGCCATGACGGCGCCGACGAAGCCGACGCCCATCACGACCACGATCTCCTTGCCCTCTTCGCGGGCCTGGTCGACGAGCGTGTTGAGGCGGTCCATCTCCTCGGCATATTGGGCCTTCTTGGGGATGGCGAAGACCTCTCCCGACGGACTGATCGAACGTTCTGCCTCGGCCATGAGCAGCTCCTTTCGGTTGACCTCTGAGATGAACGAGCCCGGGGCGTCCCCGTCTGGTCCGACATGCTACGACACGCCGCGAAGGGGGTCAACGGCGGAACGTCGGCTGCGGATATGGACGTGTGCGATATGATTTCGTGGCACGAAATCATGTCGCACACAGAGCGGGAGAGAGTAGTGAGTAGAAAGCAGATGCCCCGGTCGACACCGCATGTGGCGATGCGCTTGGCCTGGAAGCAGCTGTCTCCCGCGGTCTCCTCTCTACTTTCTCCTTTCCTCTTGGCATAAGACCTGGAAAAAAAGCGCTTATCGGCTGCCAACAAAGCATGTCGCACACGATATGGACAACGTGCGGGCGCCAGGGACCCGACTGAACCCGGGGCGGGATTCCCGATCGGCATCCTACGCGCCGGCGAGCAGCTCGCGCAGGACCCACTCGTACTCGCGGGCGATGCTCTCGGCCAGGTCGGCGGGGCGGACGTCGTCGGGCAGGACGTCGTAGGTGTACGTCTCGATCTCGAGGTGTTCGCAGGCGCCGTCGCGGAGCATGGCGGCAAACCGCCCGCGGAGCAGGTCGGCTGTCGAACGCAGGGGCCCGTCCGACTCGAAGAACAGGGGAACGTGGAAATGCACGCGGCGCTCGCCGTCGTCCGCCGCGCCCGGCTCCTGCAGCGCGTCGGGCAGGTCCGCCCACGTCCGGAGCGTTCCGTCCGTCCGGCGGGACTTGACCTGGTGGAGATAGACTTCGTCGGCGAAGTCGCCCAACCGGCGCCGCGCGGGCTCGCCCGGCTCGGCCCGCAGGGCGGCGCTGAGGTGAATTTTCGCCACGCCCACCCCGGCCGCGCGGAGCTTGCCGAGCGACCCGACGGGGTCCTCGAACGCCACGGCCAGGTGCGCGGTGTCCAGGCAGGCGCCGACGTGATGACGGAGAATCGCCGCCGCGTCGTCCTCGGCGTATCCGAGCTCGACCAGCCGCGCGACGCCGTGTCGCTGCAGCGGGCTCGTGGCGAAGGCGATCAGTTCGTCGGTCGTCTCGACCCAGCAGTCCGGCTCGGGCTCCAGTGCAAGGCGGATGTCCCGGCCGGTGCGCTTCCGCACGGCGGCCAGGTATCCGGCCGTCTCTGCGATCATCCCGGCCGCGCGGGCGACGTCGTCGTCCCCGGTGATCCACGGCCTATAGGACACGGGCACGGTGGAGATGCTCCCGGCGACGCCCACCGGCAGCAGGTCCGCCAGGATGTCGGCGAGCAGCATCGTGTAGTCGCGCCGCTCGCCCGTCCGCCAGTCGGGGCGGTAGACGTCGGTCTTGACCGGCTCGTCGTGGAAGCGCCCGTACGGAAAGCCGTTGACCGTGAATACGTACATCCCCTCGTCGGCGAGGAACCGCCGGAAGTCGGCCAGTCGATCGCCGTCGCGGAGCTCCTCGGCCGCGGTGCGAGAGAGGCGAAGCCCGAGCCCGAATCGCCGGTCCGGCGCGACGCGGGTCCTGACGGCGCGGGCGTGGGTGCGGATCGCGTCGAGGCACTCGTCCCACGTCTCGCCGCGGTGGACGTTGAGGCAGTAGGTCAGGTGGATGTCGGGGTCGGTGCGGATTCTCATCGGCGGTCGCAGGCCCGTTCCCGCAGCCGGACGGTCGCCCGCTCGACGGCGTCGGGGCTGACGTGGTGCACCTCGATCGACCGCCCGATGCCGTCGGGCAGCGTGACCGTCAGCGCCCCGCCGAGATGTTCGCGGAAGTCGGCGAGCCCGGCGAGGATGCACAGCTCGCCGTCGGCGTCGCGCTGCTGCACCTCCGACGACCAGACGGGCAGACCGCAGGCGGTCATGCCGCCGAGGATGCGTTCGAGCTCGTCGTCGTTCAGGAGCCCGGCTTCCGCTGCGCAGACGGAGTCGATCGCGATGCCGATGCTCACCGCCTGCCCGTGGGCGATGCGGTAGCCGCTCATCGTCTCGAGCTTGTGGGCGGCCCAGTGTCCGAAATCGAGCGGGCGCGCCGAGCCGAACTCGAACGGATCGCCCGACGTGCGGATGTGCTCGAGATGCAGGGCGGCACAGCGGCGGACGAGGCGCTCCATCGCGTCCATGTTGCGGGTGCGGAGGGCGTCTGCGTCGCGGGAGAGGGTGTCGAAGAATGCCGCGTCGCGGATGATCGCCACCTTGAACGCCTCGGCCGCCCCGCCGATCCAGTCGCGGTCGGCGAGCGTCGGCAGGAAGTCCAGGTCGTTGACGACGGCGAACGGTGGGGCGAACGTGCCGACGAAGTTCTTCATCCCGTGCTCGTCCATGCCGTTCTTGACGCCGACGCCGGCGTCGTTCTGGGCGAGCGTGGTGGTCGGCAGGCGGACCAGGCGGACGCCGCGGTGCACGATGGACGCGGCGAAGCCGATCATGTCCAGCATCGCGCCGCCGCCGACGGCGATGACGAAGCTCTGGCGGTCGAGATGGAGATTGCCGAGCGTCCACATCACGTCGCGGACGACGTCCCAGCCGTTCTTGGCACGCTCGCCGCCGGGGACGATCTCGGGCGGGGCGGCGAGCTCCATCCGCTCCGGGCGGGCGTGGAAGTACTCCCTGATCCGCCCGGCGAGCCGGGGGTGCGCTTTCGCCACGCCGTCATCGACGTACACCATCGTGCGGTGGCGGCGGGCTTCCTTGCGGCGGTCCAGCACGTCGCCCAGCAGGTCGCCGTCGCCGAAGACGTCACGCGTGAAGTGGACCGGGTAGTCGAAGGCGACCCCGAACGACTGGTGAATGGCGTCCGGGGGCGCCGTTCGCGCCGGCTCTGCGTCGGTGTCGCGCGGCTGCGGCGAATCGTGTGTCGGTCGGGTCAATTCGGCGCCTTTCGCATAAAGACGGTCCCCCCTCGTTCAGAACCCCATTGTAACGAACCGTCGCGGCGGGGCGAGGGGTTGCTTCGGCGGTGGGGGTGCCGACGCCGCTGTGGTCGGTCACCCGTGGCGCCTCAGACCGGCTCGTGTGCGGCCGCGAGGCGGGCGGCCTGCTCGGCGAGCTCCAGGGCGGCGAGTCCTTCCGCCTCGGTCAGGCGGCGCTGGTGCCGCGGATCGCGGATGCAGGCCGCCTGGTCGGCCAGCAGGGCTGCGATGCTGCCGGAGTAGACCGCGAGCTTGTCGGCGCCGGGCGTCCAGGTCATCCGCACGCGCCGTGTGACGTCTCTCGGCCGTCCGCGGCCGCGGATGGGTCCCTCGTCGTCGAATTCCGTGAGCGTCTCGATCTCCGCGTCCTCGCAGCAGCCCCCCAGCGCGTCGGCACCGTCGTCGTTCACGGCTGCGTCGACCACGAGCGTCAGCGGAATCCACCCGTACACCCGCAGGTCGCCGAGCTCGCAGACCATCCGGTGGTCGGCGCGGTCCATGGGCTCGATCTGATCGAACCCGTGGTAATGGCTGGTCAGCGCCCCCGATTCGTGCCGGACCGTGCACGTGACGCGATCCTGCATGTCGGCGTCCTCGCGGGTCTCGGCGTGTGCGTCGATCACCCGTCCCCGGCCGATCCAGTAGTCGTACAGGTCAAAGAAGTGCACCCCGTGCTCGACGAAGATGCCGCCCGACGCCCTCCGGTCCCAGAACCAGTGCTCCGGGCCCATCCGCGTGTCGAAGGCGCAGTTGGTCAGCGTCGCGTAGAGCACGTCGCCGAGCACGCCGGTTTCCAGCACCCGTCGGGCCGCCTCGACCACGCGGTTGTACCGCATGACGAAGTTCACCGGACACAACAGGTCGGCGTCGCGGGCGGCCTCCAGCATCCGCCGTCCCTCCTGGACCGTCATCGCCAGCGGCTTCTCGCACAGGACGTGCTTGCCGGCCGTCAGCGCCTGCATCGCAAGCTCGTAGTGCGAGCCGGGCGGCGTGGCGACATGCACGATGTCCACGTCGTCGCGCTCGATCAGATCTGCGGGGTCCTCCACGGCCGCGGCGGCGAACGGTTCGGCCGCCTCGCGCGCCGCGACGACGTTCTGATCCGCCACGGCCGCGATGCGCACGCCGTCGACCCCCAGGAACGCGTCGAGGCAGAATCGTCCGAACGCTCCGGCTCCGATGAGGCCCAGTCCCAGCGGCTTCGTCATTCGCTGCGTCCTTCCTGTGTGTTGTCGGCGAGTTGCGTCGCCCGCTCGGCGATCCGGAGCGAGCGGACGCCGTCGTCCTCCACAACCGTCCGCGAGTGGCCCGCGTCGTCCGCCCACGCGACCTGGTCGGCGAGCAGCCATCGCAGGCAGTCGGCGTAGAGCGTCTCCTTGTCGGACCCGACGTCATAGGTGAGGCGGACGCGGCGGTCGACGCGGTGGGGCATGCCGCGCCCGAGAATCTCCGTCGTGCCGGTCGGGCCGGAGGGGAACTCATCGAGCGTCTCGACCCGACTGCTCGCACAGCACCGCCGCAGCAGCGCCAGCCCATCGTCGTCCACCGCGGCGTCGACGACGAGCCGGCCGGGAACCCAGCCGTCAAGGCGCACGTCGCCGAGCTCGCAGACCAGGCGAAGCTCCGTGCGGTCCATGGGCGCGACCTGATCGAACCCGTGGTAGTGGGTGACGACGGCGTCGCACTCGTGGCGGATCGTGCAGGCGACGCGGTCGATCACGTCGGTGTCGCCGCGGCGCTCGGCGCAGGCGGACAGCACGTCGCCGCCCGCCAGCAGCGAATCGAGCAGGTCGAAGAAGTGCACCCCGTGCTCGACGAAGATGCCGCCGGATACGCTTCGGTCCCAGAACCAGTGGTCTTCGTGGAGTCCGCTGTCCGACCCGCAGTTGACCAGTCGCCCGGCCAGCACCTGCCCGAGAACCTGCGTGTCCAGCACGGCGCGTGCGGCCTCGACCACGGGGGAGTAGCGCAGGACGAAGTTCGCCGCGCAGAACCGCCCGGCCGCACGGGCCGCGTCCACCGTCCGCTGCGCGTCGGCTTCCGTCAGGGCGAGGGGCTTTTCGCACAGAACGTGCTTGCCCGCCTCCAGGGCGCGGATCGCCAGGTCCGGGTGCATCGGCGGGGGCGTGGCGACGTGGACGATCTCAACGTCCGGGTCGTCGATCACCGCCCCGTAGTCGTCGTACACCCGCAGCCCCATCGCCTCGACAATGCGGCGCGGACGGTCCTTGCTGCACCGCGCCGCAGCGACGGGGCGCACCGACGCCATCTCGGCGTAGGCCCGCAGGCAGAACGCCGCGAAGTCGCCGCACCCGACCACGCCGAGCCCCTGCGGCCTCTGCTTCGCCTCGCGATGTGCCGTGACGGCATTCATGGTCTGATCGGCGGCGCGGCGGGCGACGGCGCCGTCATTCGACACGCGGCGCGTTGTCCCACACGAGTGTCCTGCTTCCGTCCGCGACGGGCGAGTCGGTGTGGCACGCGACGGGCATGCCGACGATCCAGTCGTGCGTCGGCAGCTCGAGCTTGGAGTGCACCTCGCACTCGATGTTGACCGGGCATTCGACGACCAGCGGCGCGCCCACGCGGACGGCCGGCGCGGGCGTGAGCCCGGCCAGCGCAAACTTGTCCGCGTCCGGCTCGTCGTTCAGCGAGACGCTCCCGCACACGCCCCAAGCCTCGGCGAGCCCGGTGTGAGCGATGTTGATGACGAACTCGCCCGTCTGCTCGATGCAGGTCGTGGTGTATCGCTTGCGAAAGAACTCGCCCGATTCGCGGGCGCACATCGCCACGCCGTACATTCGCGGATCGCCGTTGACCAGCGCCCAGGCGCCGACGGTGCAGATGTCCGCCCGCCCGTCGGCGTCGACGGCGGTCACGAGAACGATCGAGCCGGGATAGAACGGCTGGAAGGCCTTTTCGTCCGGGAACGTTGTTCGCTTGTCCATGCCGGCCCTTTCCGTGCGGGTTCGGCGGCGGTCGGTCGTCAGAACTGCCCGGCTGCGTCGCCGATCGCTTCGGCGACGGTCGGGAAGCAATGGATGGTGCCCGCCAGGTCGTCGGGCGTCAAGGCGGACCTGACGGCGAGGGTGATCTCGCCGATGCTCTCCCCGGCATGGGGCGCGACGAGGGTCGCGGCGCGGATGCGCCCGTCCGGGCCGTCCGCACAAAGCGCGAGGAAGCCCTCGCTGCGTCCCTCCGCGATCGCGCGCGGCGAGCGGGTCAGCTCGAAGACCACCTCCCGCGCGCCGCTCATCGGTTTCGACGCGTCCCACCCGCACAGGCACACGTGCGCCACCTCGGGGTCGGTGTAGGTGCACCAGGGGATCGCCTCGTCGCTGAGCTTCCGCTCGCCGTCGTGGAGGGCGTTGGCGAGGACAATCTCCGCGCAGCGGTTCGCCATGTGGGTGAACTTGTACGGCAGGCAGACGTCGCCGGCGGCGTAAATGTTCGGCCGGGCCGTCCGCAGGAAGTCGTCCACGTCGACGCCCTCGCGCTCGCCCGGCGCCAGCCCGGCCGCTTCGAGATTCAGCGCCTCGACGTTCGGCGTTCGGCCGACCGCGAGGAGGATTTCGTCGGCCTGCAGCGCCCGGTCGCGCCCGTCCAGTTCGTAGTGGATCGTCTTCGCGCCCTCGTCGGGCGACACGGCCGTTACTTTCGCGCCGGTGAGCAGGCGGACGCCGTCGGATTCCAGCGCGTCGGAGAGCACGTCCGAAGCCCCGGGGATCTCCCGCGGGAGGATGCGGTCGGCCATCTCGACGATCGTCACCACGCAGCCGAGGCGGGCGAACGCCTGTCCGAGCTCGCAGCCGATCGGTCCGGCGCCGATGACGGCCAGGCGCCGCGGGCGGTCGGTGAGCGAGAAAACGGTCTCGTTGGTGAGGAATCCGGTCTCGGTCAGCCCCTCGACGGGCGGAACGGTGGGGCGGGTGCCGGTGGCGATGCAGGCGTTCTCGAAACGCAGCAGGGCGTCGCCGACGCGGATCGATTCCGGCGAATCGAAGGACGCCTCGCCGAAGAACACGTCGACGCCGGCGTCCCGCAGCCCGGCCGGACTGCCGTGACGCTCGATCTCGTAGCGGATGCGGCGCACGCGCTGCATGACGGCCGGGAAGTCCACCGTGACTCCGTCGATATTCACGCCATACGGCCCGGCCCCGTGCACGGCCGCTGCGACACGGGACGAGGCGAGCAGCGCCTTGCTCGGAATGCATCCGACGAGACCGCAGTCCCCGCCGAGCAGCCCGCGCTCGGCGAGGGCGACCCGCGCGCCGCCCTTTGCCGCGTCGCGGGCGAGGATCAGCCCCGCCGAGCCGGAACCGATCACGACCAGGTCGTACCGCTCGCCCGGGTCGGGGTTGACCCAGTCGCGCGGGCGGCGGATTTCCTGCAGTTCCCGTGACAGCTTGTCATCCGCGTGCAGCTCCATCGGCGCCATGTGCGGCACTCCTCTGTTGCTTCTCTGAGCCCCACGAGCGTACTGCGCCATCGTACGCGCCGGGTGGAGCCCGATGGACATCGCGCCGATGCGGCCGGAGGACCTGAGACGCCTGCCAATCCGGCCCGTGGGGCGGCGGGTTCCGGCCGATTTGGCACGAACCCGGGCGCTGCTTCGTGCGTAACACTCTGTAGATACAGGACATGGGCCTGTGGCACACTGATTGCAACAGGCTCCGTGGTGGATTCTGCACACTCACGAAACGATAGAATGATCCGATAGCGAGACCTGCCCGGAAACAGCGAAAGGACACGA
>CAZADC010000058.1:0-13174 GCA_964483755.1 uncultured Planctomycetaceae bacterium
ACTCCGTCCGTCTTGTCGGGCTTGGGTGCAGGCGGCCAAAGCGCGTCTTGGTCGGATCATGGCAGAGCGAGAGGGATGCAAAAGGCAGCCCTACCACTTCCCGGCGGGGCAGGCGCTTGGTCGGCCTGGACAGCACGCCCAGCGGATTGCTTCGGCGAATATTGCCGTCTGCGTCGCCGAGCCGGCGATCTCTTGCCCGCTCCGTCGACGTTCAGTCCGACCGTCCGTGCTGATCGCTCCCGCGCGGACGGGCGGGAAGCCGGAGATCGAATCGGAGGACGTTCTCCCTGCTCAGTGTCGCATCAATAGTTCCGCCGAGGGCCCCGACAGCCTGTCGGACGACGGCAAGGCCGATGCCCGCGTGGAATCCCGCTTCGCTGCGTGCCTCGTCGCGGCGCCAGAACGGTTCGAAGAGCCGATCAACATCGGACAAGTCGAGCCGCCCGGCCGGATTGCTCACCTGCAGGTGCAGAGCGCCGGCGTCACTTCGGGCGTCAACCCGCACCCAGCTGCCCGATTCGGCGTAGTCAGCCGCGTTGACGAGCAGATTCGAAACGACGGCCCGCAGCAACTGGGCGTCCGTCTGGACGGGCAGGCTCTCGGGCACGCCCCAGTCGAGCCTCAAGCGCCGCTTGCGCATTGCCTCTCGCACGTGTTCGCGCTGCTCTGCAAGCAAGGCCGCAGCATCCACCGGCTCGACGGCCGGGGGCTCGCCCTGCGATTCCAGGCGCGAGATCTGAAGAAGCGAATTGACGATGTGCTGAAGGGAGACGGCCGTCTCGAGCGACTCTTCAAGCGTCCCGCGGTACTCGTCGTCCGTCCGCACCCGCCGCAGGCAGACCTCGATCTGCGCACGCAGGCCCGCCAGCGGCGTTCGCAGCTCGTGCGCCGCCCCCGCCAGGAAGGCGCGCTCCCGCTCGAACGCCGCCTGAAGACGCTCAAGCAGGTCGTTGAGCTGCCGCACCACAGGGCGCATTTCCTTCGGGACGTCCGGACCGCCGATGCGTCGTGCAAGGTGCCGGGCGTCCACCGTCGCGATGTCGGCCGCGACGGCACGCAGGGGGCGAAGCCCGCGGTTCACGCCGATCAGCACGACCAGCACGACGATCGCAATGGCGGCGCCGCACGCCAGCGTGAGCCCCCCGGCCCAGCGGCGCAGCTCGGCCTGGAGGGGCTCGATGTCGGCCGCGGCGAGGTAAAGCAGCTCCCGAAGATCGCGCCGACCTCGCTGCCGGTCGGGGCGCGTCGCCGCAGCGGTTGCGGCCTGGCGGTCGTCGGCTTGCCCGCCCGCATCCTCGGACGGCCGCGTGGCGCCATGATCGTCGGAGCGGTCCCGATGACTGCGACCGCGGCGCGGAGGCGCGGGCATCTGCATCGCGAGGACGCGGACGTCGCGTCCGCCCGCAAGCGAGAGGTCCGAGTAGACGGGGCGCCGGCGCTGCGGCGGGCCGACGCGCGGAGCGGAACCCGCGTCATGATCCGACGGGAAGGCCGCGAGCAGTTGCCCCTCTTGCATATCCCAGAGCTCAATGAACACGAGCCCGTCGAGATTTCCCTGCGAGCTCGATGTCTCCTCGTCGCCCGTCGCACGGGGCGGACGCCAGAGCAGTCGCGTTGCCGCAAAGGCATGCCGGGCAAGCTGTTGATCGAACTCCTGATACAGAAGCCGTCGCTGCAGCGAGTACAGCCCCAGCGCCGCTGCGATCACCAGCAGCGCCAGCGCCGGCAGCAGCCAGATGAGAAGCCTGGTCTTGACGGACGACCCGATCACGATGTGCGCGTCTCCTTCACCACGTCCTCGTGTCGCCGCTCGCCAGGCCGCAGTCGGTATCCGTGTCCGCGGACGGTCTCGATGCGGCTCGGTCCGTCGGGCGGGTCCAGCTTCCTGCGCAGGTAGCCGATATACACGTCGACGACATTACTGATGGCGTCCGAGTGAAATTCGTATACTCTCTGCCAGATGTCCTCGCGCGAGAGCACACGCGGCGCCTCGGTCGCCAGCAGCACCAGCAGATTGTACTCGCGCGGGGTCAGGGCGACCGACCGGTCGGCGACCCTGACCCGCCGCGCGGCCGTGTCGATGACCAGGTCATCCACTTCGATCACCGGGGCCCGGTCGCCGCTGCGCCGCCGGCAGAGCGCCCGCACGCGGGCCAGCAGCTCCTCGAACGAGAACGGCTTGGGCAGGTAGTCGTCGGCGCCCAGGTCGAGCCCCCGGACGCGGTCCTCGACGGCGTCGCGGGCGGTCAGGATGAGCACGGGCGTCCGGTGATCGCTTCGACGCAGGCGGCGCAGCAGCGTCAGCCCGTCGACCTTCGGGATCATCAGGTCCAGGATGATCATGTCGGGCCGGGAGTTCTCGGCCAGCCAGAGCCCCTCCTCGCCGTCCGCGGCGGACTCCACGACGAAGTCTTCCTCCCGAAGCCCCTGCTCGAGGCTCCGCCGAAGCGGCGCGTGATCTTCGACGATGAGGACCTTCATCCGCCGCCCCCGTCAGACCCGGCGCCGGCGGGTTCGTTCGCCCCGGCGCGCATCGCCGGATACGCCGCGGCGGGGAAGGTCACCACGTTCGCCAACAGCCCGCCGCCCGGTCGGCTGACGGCTATCGCAAAGCACATGTCGTCGACCGGCGCCGGCGCGGCCAGCAGCACGATCGTCCGCCCGCCGGAAGACGACGCCAGCCCCGCCGGCATGTAGATGAACGGGCGATTGGTAACGGGATCGGTGATCTGCTCGGCGCGCAGTCCCGTGCTGAGGCGGAGCTCTGACAGGCTGCGGGGAAGCCGGCCGTACGCGCCGTGGAACAGCAGGATGGAACCGGACAGGTCCTGCAGCCGGGCCCGCGTCGGATTCAAAGGGAGAGCGGACGACTCCACCGGGTCGACCTCGGCCTGCGGCTCGGCGCCGGTGCACCCCGCGATCAGGACCGCCGCCGACAGAACGGCGGCCAGGACGTACGGGCAGCGTGGAGCGTTCATCATTGCATGCCTCCTTCGGGCGCGTCCAGCCGGGGCACTTTCGCAGGGCGCGGCTCGCCGGACGGCTGTGTGTCCGGACAGGGCGCGTGCTGCGTGGTAGGGCACATTTCCTCCAGACTCGCGTCGAAGGCGCCGCTCTCGCCCACGGTGCGCACGAGGTCCGCCTGACCTCTGGCGCGGTCGGTGACCGCCTGGAGCTCAGCCGGCGTGAGGGCCGTCTGCGGGCAGAGGAACAGCAGCAGCTCGGTCTTCTGCTTCTGCCGAAGCGTTCGCCGGAAGGCCGCTCCGACCAGCGGGATGTCGCCGAACAGCGGCACCTTGTTGACGGTTTCGGTGAGGTTGTCTTCCATGAGCCCGCCGATGACGACGGTCTGCCCGTTGGTGACGGCGACGCGCGTCTCCGCGGAGCGCTTCGCGTACACCTCGGCGTCGAAGTCCTCGGACACCCGCACCGTGCGACCGGTGCGGCTGGATATCTCCTGGTACAGGTCCAGGATGACCATGCCGTCGGGACCGATGTACGGCGTGATCTCCATGATAATGCCGATGTCGCGATAGTCGACCGTGTTGACGGTCTGCCCGGCCTCGGTGACGCGGCTGTTGGTGATGTAGGGCACCTCCTCGCCGACGGTGATGCGGGCGGGCTGGTTCTCGCTGCCGAGCAGGTACGGGCGGCTGAGCACGTTGAGCTTGCCGACCTGCTGAAGGGCCCGGAGGGTCACGTTGAAGTCCGCGTCGACGTACCGCGCGACGAGGCCGCCGTTGAGCTGGACGACGCCGAAATCGGTGCTCACCTGCCCGTCGCCCGAGCCGAGGCCGATGTTCAGGACCGAGAACTCCGTGCCGAGATCCAGACTGTCGTCAAGCGTCACCTCCGCGATGAGCACCTTGATAAGGACCTGCCGCGTGGGGCGATCCAGGATCTTGAGAATCTCTCTGACGCGATCGAAGTACTTGGGCGCCGTGCGGACCAGCAGGGAGTTGGTCGTCTCCTCGGCGACGACGTACACCTTGCCCGCCAGGTCGCCGACGGCGTCCGCAATCGCGGTCGCCGCGGCTTCCTGACGCGCGTCTCCCCTGCCGTTTCGTCCCGCGAACGCCGTCGTCCGGGCGCCCGTCGCCGCCGTCGTCTGGACCTGGAATATCTCCTGGAGGACGCCTTCGAGCTCGGCCGCCTTGGCGTTCGCCAACGGATAGATGAAGATAGATTCCTCCGCCGTCGGCTTGGTGTCGAGCTGCTCTACGATATCGGCGATCAGCTCCATGACGGTCGGCGAGGCGGTGACGACGATCGAGTTGGTCTGGGCGTCGGCGGCCGCCGCGACGCGCTGCGAGGCCTCGGCCGTTTGCGCATTCTGCTGATCGGTCCCGCCGCGCCCCCCGAACGGAAAGACGAACTGCCGCGTCCGGGTCGTGGCGGACGCGGCGGTCCGCTGGTCAGCGTTGAAGACGCCCTCGATCAGCCGGGCCGTCGACGTGGCTTCGGCGAATTCCAGCTTGAAGACCCGCACGGCGTCGGGACGGACGGGGGTCGCGTCGATCTTCTCGAGGACGTCCTCGATGAGGCGCATGATGTCGGGTGGAGCGCTGACGACGACCGAGTTGGTCTGCCGGTCCGCCGCCGCGACGACGCGCTGCTGACGAACGGCGTCTTCGTCCTCCTCCTGCTGCTGGCCGGGGCCGAAACGTCGGCGGAACGCGCGGACGTCGGCTCCGCGTTGCTGCTGCCGCGCCTCCGGGCCGAAGATGTTCTGAACCAGAGTCGCCGCGTTGGCGGCGTCGGCGTTCTTGAGCTGGAAGACGGCCACCACGTCGGCGGCCGACTGGCTGACGTCGAGTGCTCGGACGATCTCCGTCAGATGGTGGACGTCGGCCTCGGTGGCGGTGTAGATCAGCGAGTTGCTCGCCTTGTTGCTGCCGAGAATGGCGTAGGACGGAACGATGCCCGCCAGCTCGCGCGCCAGCCGCTCCGCGTCGCCGTACCGCACGGGGATCACCTGCCGGATCAGCATGTCCGACTCGCCGATCTCGTCGGGATCGGCGCCCGAGCGGACCGGAATCGTGCTGCGCTTCGCCTCGTCGAGCGTGGCGATTCGCAGCGTCCGCCCCGCCAGGACGGCCGCGTATCCGTGAACCTTCAGCAGGGAATTCAGCGCTTCCACGACGTCCTGCTCGCTGAGCGGCGCGCGGCTCTGGATGGTCACCCGCTGGTCGAGACGGTCGCCGTCGATGATCACCAGTCCCAGCTGCTCGGAGATCTGCCTCAGGACGGCCTCGAGGGGCGCGTCCTCGAAGTTCATGAGCATCCCCGAGGGCGCCGGCGTCGTGGTCGCCTGCGGCCGCCCGGCGGCGTCAGGAGCGTCCTGCGCGCGGGTGACGCCGGCGCCGAACACCAGGATCAGACACACGGCTGCGGCGACGGCTGTCCGCGCCGCAAGGCGGTTACGGATGGCACTCTCTGACATTGCGGACTCCCGCATCATGGCGTTTGCTCCATTTCCTGCATGCGCCGGCGGCGCAGGCGCTCCAGTACCGACTCGGTCGCGGGGTCAGCGGCGGGCGCCGCCCCGGGTGCGCCGCCTGCCGGCGAGCCGACATCCGGCGGGTCCCCCGACAGGAGGCTGCCGACGGCCACCTCGACCGTGTCGTCGGTGCCTTCGGCCAGCGACATTCCGTCGAGGTCGACGGCGGTCACCCTCCGTCCGAAGGCCTCGTCCCCCGGCCGGATCCACCGCAGCTCGCCGGTGGCGCGGTGCTCGACGGCAGCGACGCAGCCCGTCGCGTCGGCCAGGACGCCGCGGAGCACCCACGACCCGCGTTCGTCGTATACCGGCGGCGGAGGCGCCGGCGCAGTGGCGGGCGCAGTCTCCGGCGGCCGATCCATCCCCGCGCGGCGAGTCGACAGGAAGATGTTACGCCGGGTCAGGAGGTCGTAGTCGCCGAGCGATCTGCGCTCGACGTCGCTGCCGCCCGGCGAGGGGCGCTGGGCGAGTCCGTCGCCCGCCGTCATGGCCGTTACCGTCACGACGACGGCGACCGCCGCTCGCATTGCGAGGAATCTCATCGGTTGCGGGAATCGCATCATCGGTCCTGTACTCCAAGGTTCTCCCGCGGCGTCGGCGGTTGCGCGGCTGGGTCGAGGCAGACGGTCGAAACGTCAAGCTGGATGGACAGCAGGTCCCTCGTGCTGTCGGACGAGCCCACGCGGAGCGCGTCGATCCGCAGCGGAATCGAGGCGTTCTCCATCAGCCAGCAAAGGCGGACCAGCGACGACATCGTTCCTTCCGCGGTGACCCGGCAGCCGATCGTCTGCACCCCGTCGACCGGGTCGCGGCGGTCGGGTCGCAAGGACACCTCGCTCAATCGTGCCTCGGTCGCCCAGCGTTCCAGCGCCTCGATCATATTGCCCTCGACCTGCGAGACCGGCAGCGTAACCCCCGCGGCCGCACGACGGGCGTAGCGGCGCTCCATCGCGTCGGATCGCCGCAGGAGCTGGTCGGCGTTGAAAAGCTCCCGCTGGAGCGAGAACGCCTGTTCGCGGTCGTCCTTACAGGCGCTCCAGACAGGCGCAAGCACCACACGATCCAGCAGCCAAAGCCCCGCCGCCGCTACGGCGACGAGGGCAATCGCCTTCTCGCGGCGGGACGGGTTCATCGGCCGGGCCCTCCCTGGTGGTTGCACGACACCGAAAACGCCGTGACGTTCCGACGTCCCGTCTGCTCACGGACGAAATGCCTGCTGACACGGACGAAGTGCTCGTCGGCTTCCAGTTCGGCCAGCAGCTCCAGGACGTTCGACCGCCGGCGGGCCTCGCCCGAAATGGTGATCTCGCCGCTCCGGTCCATCTCGACGCCGGTCAGCCAGATCGTCCCCTCGTCGGGGAACGTCCCGGCCAGTGCGCGAAGGGCGTCGAGGTAGCCGGGGTTGGCGGGGAACCACGGATCCACGGCCGCGTTCAGCGTGCGAAGGCGCGACGCGCGATCGATGCGCGGCGCGAGATCGGCCAGCGTGGCCCGCGTCGAGGCGACGGTGCGTCGCGCCCCGATCCAAGTGACGACGAACCACACAAGCACCACCAGCAGCACCGCCGCGACCGGCGCCGCCACGTGCAGGGCTCGCCGCATCCGTGTTGACGGCCCGCCGCGGTGCTCCGACAGCAGATCCAGCGACGGCTGCTGCAAGGCGGGACGCGCCCGGACAAGCGCCTCGATGAACTCCCCGGCGGACAGCTCGTCGCTCGGGCGAGGGCTCGTGTCGCCGGCCCGCCCGTCGGCAAGTGCATCCCGGATGACGGCCGCGCCGCGGGTTGCAGCGACGACGGTCAGCTCGGCCCCGTTGGCGGACGGCATGACCAGCACGGCACGTCGCAGATGCGCGGCCAGTTCCTCATCCGCCACGTTCGGCCCGGCGGGCACGTCGCGCTGCCAGGTGCACCGCCCGTTCTCGACGAGCAGGACCGACAGGTTGTCGGCCGCCTCGACGACGGCCAGACGTTTGCCCGCCCCTTCGCACAGCGCCAGAGATGTCGCGGCCTGGGCGGGCACGATGCGCCGGCACGTCAGGGCGGCGCCGTCGAGAAACGCCCGCGCTTGTCGCAGCCGATCGCGCGGGCACCCGAAGATCGACACCCGCACGCCCCGGTCCTCGACGGACGACTGCCAGGCGTACGCCAAGTCCTCCGGACGCTCGGCGAGAGCTTCCTCCGCCGCCGTCGCCACCATCGCCTCCAGCAGCGAGGCGTCGGTTGCGGGCGGGAACTGCGTCGTGCGCAGGACTGTCCAGTCGACCGGGAGCACCAGAACGCCCGCGCGGCGCACGGACAGGCCCTGCGCCTGCAGGTGGTCCCGCATCGCGGCGCCGAGCCGGTCCGGCTCGTCCCAGGACGCGCCGTCAGGAAAACGGAACTCTTCAACCACCGCGCCGCCGTTGCCCCGGCGCTCGAGGGCGTAGAAGAGCCTGTCGGCGGCCAGGGTCAGGACGGCGATCTCGCGGCCGGGAAGGACGGCGGACAGAATGTCTCGTGGGCTTCGCTTCATCTATTCCTTCATCGCGTTGACGACGTCCTCCGGCGACTCGCCCGCACGGAGCCGCTGCAGGATGGTCTCGTCCAGGCACCACCCGAGGTGCGTCATGTCCTGTCGATAGACCACGCGCGGCGTCTCGCCCGAGACGTCGATCACGTACTGAACGCGCCGGAAGGCCCGCCCGTCGCCACAGACGGCGACGACGTCGGCCGTGTACTGCCACGACCTGCCGGTGACGCCTGCCGCGGCGGCGGTCAGCAGCTTCTCGGCACTCAGGGCGTCGAGCATCCAGACCACGGAGCCGCCGGTCGGGGCGGCGGACTCCCTCGCCGCCAGCAGCGCCTCGGCATCCGCCTCCTCCAGCCCGTCCAGAGTCTGCAAGACGGCCGAGCCGGCGGCATTGACGTTCAGACGGAAGCTGTCGGGGTCGAACACCGTGATAACCGGCTCGATCTGCGTCAGCTCCTCGCGGGTCGTGCCGCAGGCGTAGTGAAGGTGGAACAGGCTCGTGAACGGACGACGCCGGCGTATCCGCTCAGCCAGTTCGTCGGCACGGGCTTCCGGAAGCACCGCCGCCAGCTTCTGACGGATCTCCTCGCGAGAGGCGCTGTTCACCCGCACCGGCGCCGTCTCGCCGGACGGCTGCGGCCAGTGCAGGAAAGCGGTCGTGAGCCCCGCCAGTCCCCGGTCCAGGCGCCCGTCGCGGTCGTCGTCCGGCTCGGCTTCGCCGCCATCGTTCTCGTAGGGGTCCAGGACCCCGTTGCGGTTGGTGTCCTCGCCGTAGAGCAGCCCGTCGTCCACCCCCGCCACCAGGCGAAGCTCCAGCGTCGTCTCGAACGGCGCGTTCTTGGCGTTGTACGGCTCGCCCTCGCGGAGGTAATGCTCGCTCTCGGCGCCGCCTGGGGTCACGTCCTCGTCGGCGTCGCGCCAGTCGACCACGGCCGCGGCGACGTCGGAGGTCATGTTCCCCAGACGTTCAAGCACCGTCCGGGGCGCCGTGTTCAGGTCAATCTTTCCTCCCTCGTCCGACAGGCCGAAGTCCATCTCCCGATCGTCCGTCGGATCGGGTCGAATGATCCAGAAGGCGCCCTCGCCTAGGACCACGCCGTCGCAGACGAGCTGCGTCTCGTCGGGCGGAAGTCCGCGGGACTCCTGCAGGCCCGTCAATACGTACTGAAGCGCGCCCTTCTCCACCCATCGCGCGACGGCCGTGCTGCGCAAGGCCGCGGCGTGATAGCGGCGGGTCCGGGTAGCCGCAGAGACGGCGACCGCCACGGCCGCCATCGCCACGATGATCCAAAGGACGAGGAGGAACGCCATGCCGCGCCGCGATGCTGTCCGGAAGTGATTCACGGACCCGTCCTCCCCCCGGCCGTCGCACAGGCCGGCATCACAACGCGCTCCATCGACGGGCCCCTGTCCTCGCCGTCGGCCGCCCCGTCCGGCACGGCCAGCGTCAGCGAAACGCGCACAGCCGCCGGGAGCGTGTTGCCCTGTTCCGCGGCGTCCCATGCGTCGACCCACTCGTCTCCTGCGAGGCAGCTCACCTGGAACGACTCCACCGATCGGCACAGCACCTGCACGTCTTCCTCCGGCGCCGTCGAGGCCAGCAGGTTGCTCGTCAACCCGCGCATCAGGCAGGGCGTCCCGTCGGCGTCGCGGTCCACGAAGAACCGCACGCGCCGCAGGTCGGACCATCGGCTGTCCGCGGGATCGAGCACCGTGTGCAGCGTCAGCGAATCGTTGAGTCCGTCGGCGGCGTCCTCCCCCGTGAACTCGCCGGCCATGATGCCCGTCGGCGTCGCTGCGGACTCCACGCACCGCGAGACCTGCTCCAGCGCGAGCGCCAGCGAGCGGCTTTGCAGGACGTTCTCCGTCACGGCGCGGCGCGCCGACGTGCCGCTGTACAGCATGCCGTACGCCGCGGCGACCACGACCGCCGTCAGGCTGATCGCCAGCATCGCTTCCAGCAATGTGAAGGCCTTCGACTTCACGGTTCGCCGTCCTCGCTGGCCGCCAGGGTGGTGACCGTCGTCCGGAATTCCTTGCCCCGTCGCGTCCACGTGACGGTGACGTCGACCTGCGTCAGTCGGTTGTCCCCCGCCCAGGGCCGACGCTCGCATCGCCACCGGTAGTCGCCGTAGGGCTCTTCGAATACGCCCGAGTCCTCACCGTCGGACAGGCCGCCTGCGGCGACCGACTCCGCGAGCCTGCTGTCGGCCAGTCCGACGGCCGTCACTTCGTCCGTCGAGCGCCCGGCCGCCGTCATGCTGATGAGCCAGGCGCGGTTCAGCGACGGCGCAACGGCGCCGATCAGGGCGAGCGCCGCGAGCACCTCGACGAGGCTCACTCCCCGCCGTCGGCGCTGCCGGGAGATTTCGCCGGCGCCGCTCACGGCTGGTCCTCCCCTCCGGGCTCGATCAGCCGAAACGCTTCGAGGGGGGTTCGCGCCCTGACCACAACCGGCGACTCGTCGCCCCGCGTCACGTAGAGGCTGCCCGGCGTGCATTCGCCGGTCGGATGGAACTCGATGAACTCGCCGTCGCTGTCGTCGGCTCGCTCAATGCGGATTCGCGTTTCCTGCGGCAGCAGGTGCAGCCCGTCGGGGCGGTCCGGCAGCGGCTCGAACCGTCCGCCGGCCTGTCGGTAGAGCCTGCACGCGGCGCCGTCGGATTCGATCCGGAACCGGTAGACCGCCGCCTCCGCGACGGAGCGGTCCCGCGCGGTGCGAAGCATCGCGAGCACGACGTCGCCCTCGCTGATGAGCACCCGCTCGCGGCTGAACGCGCCCAGCCGCGGCGCCACCATCGCCAGGACGGTCAGCAGCAGCGCCATCACCAGGATCAGCTCGACGAGCGTCACGCCGAGCCTATTCCTCGATCCAGTTGCCGATGTCATCGTCGTCGCCTTCCTGCCCGTTGGGTCCGGCGGAGTAGACGTCGTACCCGTCGGGGTTCCGCTTACCGGGACAGACGTAGACGTAGGCGTTGCCCCACGGGTCCTTCGGAATGGCGTTGCGCTCGAGGTACCCACCCGTCCGCCAGTTCTTCGCGTCGGGGGGCTCGGCGACCAGGGCCTGGAGCCCCTCGGCCTCCGTGGGGTAGCGTCCGGCGTCCAATTCGAATTGCCCGATCGCGCTCTCGAAAGACCGGATGTCCGTCTGTGCAGCCGTGACGCGGGCCTGCTCGGACCGCCCGGCGAACTTGGGCACCACGATCGCCGTCAGGATCGCCAGGATCACCAGCACCAGCAGCAGCTCGATCAGCGAAAAGCCTCGCCGCGCCGCCATCCGCAACGTTCTGTCTGTATGCGTGCGTCTCATCGCAACTCCTCTGTGAGGGCGTCTCACCGGATCAGGTCCTGCAGGGAGAAAATCGGCAGCAGCATCCCAATGACCACCGTGCCGACCAGCCCGGCCATCACGAACAGCACCAGCGGTTCGGCGAGCGAGACGGCCGTCTGGAGATTGCGGTTCAGCTCCTGCTCGTTGACGTCGGCAAGACGCTGAAGCTCCGCGTCCAGGCGCCCGGCCTCCTCGGCGACGGCGAGCATCTCCACCACCGCCAGCGGAAACAGTCGCGGGCACGACCGCAGGCTCGCCGACAGTCCCCCGCCCTTGACGACCTGCCCGATCGAGCCGGTCACGGCGTCGCTCAGCACGCGGTTGCCGATCGCCTGCCCCGCCACGCGCAGCGACGCCACCAGCGGCACGCCCGCCGCCATCAGCGTGCCGAGCATCCGGCAGAATCTCACCATCGCCAGGCGCGACAGAATCCCGCCGATCACCGGCACGCGGAGCACGAAACGCTCCCACGCCAGACGCCCCGCCTCGGTCCGCAGCAGCCACCGTCCGACCAGCACGGCGACCGCCAGCACGACCAGCACGGCAAGCCCGTGGGCGACCACCGCGTCGCTGACGGCGACAATCCCCCTCGTCAGCAGCGGCAGTCGCCCACCGAGATCGCGGAACATGGCTGAGAATTTCGGGATGAAATACCGCAGCAGGAAGATGATCACGCCCGTCGCCACCGTCAGCAGCACGGCCGGGTACGCCAGCGCCGCGCGGATCCGACTCTTCAGATCACGCTCGCGCGACTGGAAGTCGGCGATCTGCGCCAAGACCACATCGAGGAAGCCGCCTTCCTCCCCGGCCCGCACCATGGCAACCTGCACCGACGTGAAACTGCGAGGGTGCCTGCTCATCGCCTTCGCCAGGGGCGTGCCGCCCGTCACGTCCTCGTGAAGCTCCCGGAGCACGCCGGAGGATCGCGCCGTGCTCTGACGGCCGAGAATGCTCAGCGCCCGGCTGATGGGAATCCCGGCCGCGAGCAGATGGCTCAGTTCCCGGCAGAAGCTCTCGGTGCGGCTTCGCGACAGCGATCCGCCGCGCGAGCTCTTCGGCGCGGCGCTTTCGGCAGGCGCGACGGTCACCGGCGTCAAGCCGTCGTCGCGGAGTTGGCGCAGCGCGGCCGTCCGTCCGGCGGCGGTGAGCCGTCCCTCGACCTTCCGACCGGTCGAATCCACCGCGATGTAGGCGAAGCCGGTCACGATCGCAGCTCCTCGCGCAGCTCGTCCTTGGTCACCCGCAGCACCTCGTCGATCGTCGTGACGCCCTTCCGGACGAGGCGCATGCCGTCGGTCCGCAGCGGCGTCATTCCGTCGGCGACCGCCTGACGGCGGATGGCCGACGCCGAGGCCTGGGACAGGACGAGCGAACGGACCGCCTCGGTGACAGGCATGATCTCGAAGATGCCGATCCGCCCCTGGTAGCCCGTGCCGCCGCAGGCGTCGCATCCGCGCCCGCGCACGAACTGCTCCGGCAGGTCCTCGCCGAGGCGCCGCCGCAGCTCGGGCAGGTCCTCGAGATACGTCTCGCGGCACTCGCTGCAGACGGTTCGCACGAGCCGCTGGGCCATGACCACCTCGACACTGGAGACGACGAGGTAGGGCTCGACACCCATGTCGACCAGCCGCACGGCGGCGCCCGGCGCGTCGTTGGTGTGCAGCGTCGAGAACACCAGGTGCCCCGTCAGCGACGCCTGGACGGCGATCTCGGCGGTCTCCTCGTCGCGGATCTCGCCGACGAGCACGACGTCAGGATCGTGGCGCAGGATGGAGCGGAGCCCGCGTGCAAAGGTGAGCCCCGCCTTCGTGTTGACCTGAATCTGGTTG
>CAZADC010000059.1:0-13055 GCA_964483755.1 uncultured Planctomycetaceae bacterium
TCCACGCCCAGCAAGGCAATGTCGTCCGGTACCTGCCGCCCCGCCGCCATCGCCCATCGCGTCATCGCCTGTCCGGCCTCGTCGTTGGCGGCGATCGTCGAGACGGGGCGCCTGGCGGCGGACGGATACGCCTGCGTTCGAATCGAGACGGCGGGAAGCGAGTGGGCCTGGTCCAGTCCGATCTGGGTAACGGACATAGACTCAACTCATACGCTCCGTGGCCCGGCGGCCGAGAGACGCGGGCAACCTCGGCCGCACTGCCTGGCATTGCGCCGCTGGTCGGCGTCAATCCGCTTCCACCTGGTTCAGTCGCAGGCCTTGGACGCGGCGCCAGTGGAGTGCAGGGCGGGCGTCGGGCGTGAGGGTACGCAGGCGGACGTTCGAAAGCGTGACGTCCTCAGCGTCGCGCAGGAAGATCCCGTAGGACGGCAGTTGGCCAAAGGCATCGCAGGAGGGATAGCAATCCCGCTTCAGCGGGACGGGTGCCTCGGCCGTGGCATCGTCACCGCCGCCTTCGAACTCCAGATCGCAATCCTCGATGCGGGCCTGGCGGACGGGCTGCCCGGGCAGGCCCATGACGTACCCGCCCGTCGCGCTTGCCCCTCGCGCCGTGATGCCGCTCAAGTGGATGCTCCGGGCATACTGCACCGGCTGGTGTACGTCGGTTCCGTGAATCGGCGTGCCTCGGTCGCCCAGCTTGATGAAGAACGGGACGCGCGTGCGGTCCATCCGCACGTTGTGGATAGAGATGTTCTCGAGCATACCCCCGTCCACGCATCCCAGCGCGATGCCGCACGCCCCGCGCCAGTCGGCCCCGCCGGTGCCCGGATCGGACTGCCGCACCGTGCTGGGGACCATCAGCATGTTGGAGACCGTGACGTTCCGGAACCCCCCGTTGGAGTCCGTGCCTGTCTTGAAGTGGTTACAGTGCGTGCGGGTGATGCAGTTGGTAACGACCACGTTCTCGGTCGGCCGGTCGTTGCCGGACTTGAGGCACAGCGCGTCGTCGTGGGAATCGATCCGGCAGTCCGACACCGTCACGTCGCGGCAGCAGTCGATGTCGCACCCGTCGTTGTTGCACGAGCCATGGTTGTACACGTCCAACCCGTGCAGGCGCAGGCGGGTGCACTTGAGGTAGTGCTGCATCCAGAACCCGGAATGGCGCAGGCGCAGCCCCTCGACGGTTACGTCCTCACACTCTGCGAACCAGATGTTGCGCGGCATGGCGGCGCGAATGCCCTTGCGGGGACCGACCGCCGGGCCCTGCCCGTCAATCACCCCCGCTCCGCTCAGCCGAATGTCCCGAGCGCCGCTCGCCATGAGCAGCGCCCGCAGCCCCTCCTGATCCTCGGCGAAGCGCACCGGGGGAGGATCGTGGAGGCGATAGTCGTCCAGGCGCGTGCTGCCGAGCAGGACCGCCCCGGCCTCGAAGTGCAGATGCACGTGGTCCCGCAGCTCCAGCCCGCCGGTCAGGTACCGACCCGACGGGAACCGGATCTCCCCACCGCCCGCGTCGCCGATGCGATCGATCAGCCGCTGAAGCGCCTGGGTATTGAGTGCGACACCGTCCGGCGCCACGCCGTGTTCGACTACGTTCACCATGACGATCCTCGCGCCAAGTCTCGACGAACCACGTGCCCGTCACCACAGTTCGGCTGCGGAACCGAACGCAGCAAGACCATACCGGCCGGGGGTCGATCGGGCAATGTGTGCTCGGGTTCGATGTGAGTCAGACAATTCCGTGAACGAGCTCCGTCCCGCGGGCGGATCCCACGTTCTACGTTTCCACTTCGCCAGCAAGACGGTAGAACATGGTTTGTGTCGCGGGCGTGCAGGAGCACCTGTGCGCCCCGCGGGGCTGTAGAAGATCGCTGAGATAAGGAGCCTCGGAACGATGCCGCAATCGCTTTTGGAGTACTCACCGTCCGCTTACCACCGCCGACTGCTGGAGCACGTTCAGCCGTCGCTTCGTTACCGCAACGGGGACGTTCGACAGTGGCAGCGCGAGGCGCGGTGCAAGCTTGCCGACCTGCTGGGCTGCCCGCTGCTGGACCGCACGGGCCGGCCGCCGCTGGACGTGCGAACCCTCTGGAAACGGGAATCGGACCTCGGCACGATCGAGAAGATCGTCTTCACCTCCCAGCCCGGCGCCCACGTGCCGGCCTACGTCTGCCTGCCCGCTGACGCCGACCCACCCTACACGTTCTTTCTCTGCCTGCAGGGGCACACCACCGGAATGCACAACTCCATCGCCGTGAGCCCCGACGAGACGGAACCGATCGCCCCCGAGGGCGATCGCGACTTCGCCTTGGGCTGCCTCCGCCGGGGCATCGCCGCTCTGTGCATCGAGCAGCGGTCGTTCGGCGAGCGGCAGGAGGCATGCATCTCCCAGCCGATGGACTACCTCTGCCATCAGGCCGCCATGCACGCACTGCTGCTCGGCACCACGCTGCTGGGCGAACGCGTCTTCGACGTCGACCGCGCCATCGACTATCTCCAGCAGCGCGGCGACGCGGACATGGCGCGCCTGGGATGCATGGGCAACAGCGGCGGGGGCATGACGGCGCTGTTCGCCGCCGCAATTCTCGACCGCATCCGCTGTGTCCTGCCATCCTGCTGCTTCTCGACGTTGGCGGCGTCGCTGCTGGCGACGTGGCACTGCGTGTGCAACTACGTTCCCGGCCTGGCGGAGATGATGGACATGGGCGACGTCGCGGGCCTTGTGGCCCCCCGGCCGCTGGTGATCGTCAACGGCGCCAAGGACGGGATCTTCCCGATCGGGCCGGCCCGGGAGCAGTTTCGCCTCGGCCGGACCGTCTACTCCGCCTGCGGCGCGGCCGAGCGCTGCCACTTCGTCGAGGGTCCGGAGGGTCACCGCTTCTACGCCGACCTGGCCTGGCCGGTGATGCTGAAGGAGCTGAGCCGGTTGTAGCGATGCCGGGGGCATGCCTGGGCGCCTTGCGGCGCTGCATCACCCGCCGGCGCGCGGACCGACAGTGCTGCGGACAGCGGCGTCCCTTGCCCTGGCGGGCCGATCTACGCGCAGACGGCCTGGTGCCCGCCGTCGACCCGGAGGGTGACGCCGCTGATGTACTCCGCCTCGGGCGAGGCAAGCATGACCGCCGCCCGGCCGATGTCCTCGGGCGTGCCGATCCGTCCCATCGGCACGCGGGTCCTGATGAACTCGGCGTTGGTCGGCTGGCTCCAGTGGCTCTCGGTCATGGGGGTCAGGATCATCCCCGGCGCAATGCAGTTGCAGGTGATCCCGTGCGGGCCGAGGGCGGTCGCAAAGCTGACGGTCATCATCCGCAGGGCCGCCTTGGAGGCCGCGTAGTCCACCTGCACCGGGCCCGAGACGTTCTCGGAAAGGGAGGTAATCGAGATCACCCGTCCGCCGGCGCCCTGATCGATCATCTGCCGTCCGGCCAGCTGGGTGAAGTGGAACGCCCCGGTGACGTTCACGTCCAGCGTCCTCCGCCAGGTCTCCGGCGTCATTTCCATGCCGTGGATGAACGGGCAGATGCCGGCATTGTTGACCAGCACGTCGATTCCGCCGAACCGCTCCACGGCCGTCGCCAGGGCGGTTTCTACGGCCGAGCGGTCACTGACGTCGCATGCCGTGCCGATCGCATCCGACGCCCCGGACGAGGCGAGCGAGCCGGCGGCGGCTTCCGCGTCGGCCGCCTCGAGGTCGGCGACCAGCACGGCGGCCCCCCGGCGGGCGAAGCAGGCGGCGATTCCATACCCGATGCCGCGTCCGGCGCCGGTGACGATTACTCGTTGCGGTTCGTTCACTCGATCGCTCCTCTGGGTTTCCGATCCGGCCTGCGCATCGAGGCCGCAGTATCTATCACGGCTGGGCGGCACCGGCGAACACTCGTCCGGAGCGGGCCTGCACGAACGACACGGCGTTTCGCCGAGAACCTGCGCCGCCGCTCGCGAGGGGCGCTGCGCCGCGCACTTACAGAATCGCGCCTCCGGCGACCAGCGCCTCCTGCAGCGCGGCGACGTCCACGTCACGGGGAGGTCGCCCGCTCTCGGCCGCCATCGCCGCGGCCGTGCCTGCGGCCTGACCCATGGCCATGCAGGAGGGCATCATGCGGACCGAGGCCAGGCCCGCGTGAGTGGCGCCCAGGCACCGGCCGGCGACGAGAAGGTTCTCCACGCCGCGAGGGAGAAGGCACCGGTAGGGCACGCCGTAGGACTGTCCGGCCGACAGGTTGCGGCCGGCGTGTTCGGACGTCCGACCGGGACGGGGCTCGTGGATGTCCACGTAGCAGGCGTAGCGGTACACCTGGTCGTCGAACCGTCGCGCGGCGAGCACGTCCTCGACCGTCAGCGTGTACTCGCAGCCGATGCGGCGGGTCTCGCGCACGCCGAGAGCGGCCGCGGAAGCGATCAGGCTGGCCTGCTCGCATCCCGGGACGTGGCGGCGGAGCACCTCCAGGTTGGCCCACATCTTCTTCCGCAGGCTCGCGGCGGCCCGGCTGACGTCCTCGACCTTCGTGGCGTCCACCCCGTGCTCGTGCAGGCAGTTGAAATACGTCTCTTCGCGGTGCAGCCAGTTGTCCGTGCCCGTGAGCACGAAGTCGTTGCCGACCTGGTCGAGCGCGGCGTTGCGGAGTTCGCGTGCGTGCTCGCGCCCGTAGGCGAACGCTCGCGGCCAGTCCACGTTCAGGCACTTGAAGAAGAGGGTGACCGGCTGGAGCAGACCGTCGCCTTCGCGCCCGAGCTGGAAGGGCGCGCCCGCCGCGGCGGCGATGTCTCCGTCGCCCGTGCAGTCCACGACCTGCCGGGCGAGCAGCGCCTGCCGCCCGGACTTGCTCTCGACGATCGCCCCGCGGATCGTCGCATCGTCCATCACCGGTGCGACGGCGCGGGTGTCGAAGAGGACCTTCACCCCCGCGTCCGCGAGGAGCTCGTCGAGCAGGCGCTTCATGCCTTCCGGATCGAACACCAGCCAGTACGGGCTGCACGTGCGGGTGGCCGGTTCGCAGACCCCCGGCGCGCAGATCTCCGGCTCCTGGGCGAGCCCGCGGTCGATGAGCGCCCGCAGCACCTCCAGCGGGATGCCGCCCAGGATGATCCGCTCCTGATCGTGATAGGGCCCGAGGCGGTTGACCATGCCTGCGGTTGCCATGCCGCCGAGACAGAGCTGATTCTCGACGAGCGCGGTCCGCGCCCCGCCCCGCGCCGCGGCCAGAGCGGTGGCTGTGCCGGCCGGTCCGCCGCCGCAGACCAGCACGTCCACCTCGTCGGCCACCGGCGTCTGTCTCGCCGGCTCGGTAATGCTCGGCGTCTTCGCGTTCACGTCCGTTTTCCGGCGGTCAGTCGTGGGGCAGGCGGCCTCGATTCCATCGGGGCTCTGCCTCCCGGCGCTGTCTCCGCAGCATACCGACACGCCGGCGACCTTGCCAGAGGGGCGGTTGACGCGTGCCCCAAACACTGCATCGCTGTCGCGAGTTCCGTTTCCCGCTGCACAGTCCACGCACGACAACGTCACCGGGCGATTCGAACACTACGAGGCGGGAGAGAGCTACGGGGTTCCGTATCGTTGTCTGACGCCGAGGAACCTCCGCAATGTGCTGGCCGCGGGGCGTTGCATCTCGACTGACCGCGCCATGCAGGGCTCGACGCACGTCATGCCCCTGTGCATCGTGACCGGCGAAGCCGCCGGCATGGCGGCCGTGCATGCCTGGAAGAACCACGACGGCGACGTTCACGCGGTGAATACCGAGATTCTGCGCGAGCGGCTGCGCGCCGAAGGAGCCTGTCTCCACTGAAGCCCGTGGACCCGGCGGATGAGACCTTCCTCCTCCAGCAGCTTGAGGTGAACTGAGCGATGGCCTGACCTCGCCTTTCTGTCGTGCTATGCTGCGGGGATCATGAAGGAGATCTACCTCACCCGTGAGCAACTCGCGCGCGTGCATCGGCATTGCCTGGACGAGCCGGCCGGCCGTCTGGCAAAGGCGTTGAAGGCGAAGGGCGACCAAGCGCTGACGGCCGGTCCCTTCAGCGTGATGGACAAGACCCTGCCCCCGCCCAGCGGTGACAAGCACGACTTCCTGCGGATGCCGACCTATGCCTGGCCAAACCCGGATACGCCCGACGGCCTGCCGTATATCATCCGCGACGGCCAAGCTGGCCCGGGAACCACCGGGCCTGAGTACGACATGGCCAGGATGCGGCAGTTCACGACAGCGGTCAGCAGCCTTGCTTGGGCAGCATTGGCCACTGATGAGGAGGCATACGCCGAATACGCCGTCGATCTGCTCCGCGTATGGTTCCTGGATTCCGCGACCCGGATGAATCCGAACCTGACGTACTCCAAGTACACGCCGGGCGATGAACCGCCGTATCCCACCGGGGTCATCGCCACGCACAACTGGGTCCCGATGACCCAGGCGGTCGGCATCCTGGAAGGGACCGCGGCGTGGACGGACAGCGTTAGCGCAGGGCTGCGGCAGTGGTTCGGGGAGTACCTGAACTGGCTGCAGACGAGCGATCAGGGGCATGCGGAAAGACGGTCCCCCAACAACCGCGGCACCTGGTACGACGCCCAGCTTGTCGCCTTTGCGCGGTTCGTCGGCGACGATCAGTTCGCCACGGAAATCCTGCGCGAGAGTTGCCCGCGGCGGCTGGACGCCCAGATCGCACCGGACGGCAGCCTGCCGCACGAACTTCGTCGGACCAATTCCTTCGGCTACACCTTGATGACACTGAAGGGCTGGGCCATCCTGGCGTTGACCGGAGATCTTCTGGGGTGCGACCTATGGCACTGGACCAGCCTGGACGGCCGTGGCCTGCGAGCGGCTCTCGACTATGCCGGCCAGTACATCGGCCGACCCGAAGACTGGCCGCATCAGCAGATCAAACCGGTGCCCGTCGAAAGGGCCATCTTCGCTTACTATGCCGCGTGCCGCGCCTATGAAGACCCGATGCTGATCGGTCCTGTCAGCCGCATCGACCCGGACATCGTGGCGAGCGAACCGGCAACCGTGCTCTTCGGATGAGGACGGCCGCCGCCGAAAGGGTCGGCATACGCATTGCCTTTCGCCGGGAGGTCGGTTTCGTTCACTCGCCATGCTGCGGTCGCATGGGAACAAACGGCAATGCCGGAGGCCCGCGCACCCGAGCAGGTGACCCCGACAGCTTGCCCGGAACGAGACGGGCCTCTATCCTCCGGCAATGACCAAACGACCGAACATCGTGTACGTCCTCGCCGATTCCCACCGGGCGCAGGCGATGGGATATATGGACGCCGACCCGGTGCGGACGCCGAACTTTGATGCTTTCGCGGTCGAGTCGGTCAAGCTCACCCACTGCGTGAGCAACAAGCCCATCTGCAGCCCCCACCGTGGCATGTTGCTCACCGGGCTCTACCCGCACCGCTCCGGCGTGCCGCAGAACTGCAACAGCGACCGGCCCGACTCCTACCTGCGCCCGGAGACGCGGTGCTGGTCGGACGTGCTGGCGGACAACGGCTACAGCCTCGGTTACATCGGCAAGTGGCACCTCGACTTCCCGGACGACCAGCCGCACGCGTGGCTGAGCAATCGCAAGGCCAGAGCTCGGCAGTGGGATGCCTTCACGCCGCCCGGCCCCCGTCGCCACGGGTTCAGCTTCTGGTACGCCTACGGCTGCTGCAATACGCACCTTCAGCCGCACTACTGGACGGGCGACGGCGGCATCGACGGCCGCATCGACGTCGAGCAGTGGTCCGTCGAGCACGAGACGGACGTGACCATCCGCTTTCTGCGGAACGAGAACGGGGCCTATCGCGACGAGGGCAAGCCCTTCGCCCTGGTCGTCAGCCCCAACCCGCCGCACGGGCCGCACCAGTTCGTGCCCGAGCGATACCGTGACATCTACCGCGACACCCCGGCCGAGCAACTGCTGAACCGGCCGAACGCGCAGCTCGAGACCGAACAGGGCGTCGAAGCGTTGGCCGTAGCGGCCGACTACTTCGCCATGTGCACCGGCGTGGACGACCAGTTCGGCAGGCTCCTGGCGGAGATCGACGCCCTGGGCCTGCGCGAGGACACCATCGTGATCTTCACTTCCGATCACGGCGAGATGCTCGGCAGCCACGGACGCATGCACAAGAGTGTGTGGTACGACGAGTCGATGCTCGTCCCGTTCCTGCTCCGCGCCCCTGGCCGGGCCGTGCCGCGATGGGACGACCTGCTGCTGAGCACGCCGGACCTGTGCCCGACGCTGTTGGGCCTGGCCGGCCTGACCGAGCAGATCCCCGCAGGCGTCCAGGGCGTCGACCTCAGCGAGGTGCTGTGCACGGGCCAAGGCCCCCGACCGGCCGAGGCGCTGTACTTCGCGGGAGACCCCTTCGCCCCGGACAGCGCCCGCGGCCTGCGGACGCACCGCTACACCTACGTCGTTCGCGGTCTGGGAGACGGCCCGGGCGAGAGGCTGCTGTTCGACAGCCAGGCGGACCCGTACCAGATGACGAACATCGCCGACCGCGAGCCGACCGTCATGGCCGAACTTCACGCACGCATAGTGGCCCGGCTGGCGGCAATCGGGGACCCGTGGGTGAGCCACGGCCGAGAGCATCTCTAGGCCTGTCGCTGCCGCCGGTACTCCGAGGGCGTACAGCCGACGCGGCGGGTGAACTGTTCGACCAGGCGGGAGTTATTCGCAAAGCCGCAGCGAACGGCGACTTCCTCGATGGGCAGGGGCGTCTCGGCCAGCAGACGGCAAGCCATCCTGATGCGGACGCGGCAAAGCTGCTCGTGCGGTGTGCATTGGAGATGCCGGGCAAAGCGGCGCTCGAGCACGCGACGAGAGACGCCGCTGGCGGCCGCGACGTCGGCCACACCGATCGGCCGGTGGGCGTTCTCCCGGATGAACACGAGGGCCGAGATGACGTCGGGGTCGTCCACCGCGTAGACGTCGCTCGACTGGCGGACGGTCAACCCCCGCGGAGGCACGAGGACCGGGTCGGCGGGCGGGTCCTGGCCGGCGAACAGCCGGGCGAGCAGTACGCCGATCTCGTGACCGAGCCGCCGGCCGTTGTAGGCGACACCCGACAACGGGGGGTGAACCAGCTCGCAGAGGTCGGGCGCCTCTCCGCAACACACGACCGCCACCTGCTCCGGCACGCGGACGCCCGCTTGCCGCGCGGCCTGGACCACCTGCACGCCCACCTCCGCCTTGGCCGCCAACACCCCGGCCGGATGGGGCAGCGCTTTGAGCCAGTTCGCGATCAGCGTCTCCCCGGCCGTGCTGTGTCGCCGCTTCGCCTTGGCCACATCTTCCACGCGGCAGGTCAAGGGCGCGAACCCGGCACTGGCCAAGGCCTCTGAGTACCCGGCCAATCGCTCGGCCGTGAAGACCGTCCCCGCGTCCGAAACGAACCCGAAGTCCTCCAATCCGCGCTCGAGGAAATGCTCCGCGGCCAGCCCGCCCGCCGCCCGGTCGTCATGCCGGGCGACGGCGCAGCCGGGCATGGCCGCCGACGTGCTGACAACCAGACCGCCCCAGGCGGCGAGTTCCCGGGCGACCTTTGGTGAACTGCCTCCGACGACGACCGCATCGATCTCGTCCTGCCGCAGCTTCGCGGCCGAGATGCGTTTCAGGGGCGCCACCTGAAACAGCCAACGATGGATCGGGTTGGCGAATGCGGCCAGCCCCACGCCGACCTGGCCCAGGTGGCTTCCTGATTGTGTGAGCAGCTGCACGCGCCGCCAGGGACCGCTGCCGGGATGCTCCGTTATGTGACGCATTTCCGTAAGAGTTTAACGCAATTCCGTATGGGCGTAAAGCCGATTTCCAGGTACGATGGGCGTATGTACATAGAGGCGGTTTCATGTCTCAGGAGAAGAAGGAAGGAGCTGCGCCATGTATCGGAAGTCAATCGCTGTATTCGCCGCGATCGGTATGGGCCTGTGCGTCACGGCCTCGCTGCAGGGGGCGATCGTCACAATCTCCACAGCCGACGGGCAGGGGGCGGACTCGGAGATCCGCCAGTTCGACAAGGACAACGACCCAGGCCAGAACCCCGAAACCGACGTGAACTTCGGCAACGCCGAGAGCATGAACGTTCGGTCGTCGACCACGCGGGGCTTCAACGCCGCGTATGTGCGGTTCGACGTGTCGGGCTACGTCAGCGGGGCGTTCTCCGGACCGGTGACCTTCGGCATCACCAAATGGCGTGACGACGAGATCAACATTCTCACCGTCTCCGGGCTGGACGAGTCCGTCGACGCCTGGATCGAGGGCGACGGAGGCGCGGACAACAGCCCGGCCGGCGAACTCGACTACGACAACGCCCCGGGCATTCTCCAGGACAGCGACCCCTTGGACGGCAGCGACGTAGACGCCGCGCTGCTGACCGATCTAGGCACGATCGACCCGACCGGCGACGAGGGCGACGTCCTTACGTTGAGCAACGCCAATCTGCTGGCGTTCCTGAATGCCGACACGGACGGCCTGGTGACCTTCGTCATCCACGGCCCGACCACGTCGGAAAAGGGCGTTGACGCCTTCGCGACCAAGGAGACCACCGCGTTGCGGTCGGGCGCGACGATCCCCCTCGGCAGCGGCGCCCCGACACTGACCTTCGACGGGGTGCCGGTCCCCGAGCCGACGTCGCTGGCCCTTCTGGCCATCGGCGGTCTGGTCGGACTCCGCCGTCGCCGCAGCGCGTGACGGCGCCCCGGCACGGACGGAATGATGATTCTTCCGAGCCGGGCCTTCACGCGCGGCAGCCCATGCCGGCGCGTCCCGTGCGGTTTGGAATGCGCCGAACGAACAGGCCGACACCAAGAGCGGGTCGCTCCGGCCATGCTTCCAGGAGGTATGACGTGAACGCAACAACGCCCCTTCAGATCGCCAGAGTCTTCGCGGCCATCGCCATCGCGGCCGCGTTTCTGCCGGCGTATTCCCTGCCGAAGGCGCTGGCCGCGGAACACACCGTCAGCACGGCCGACGGGAACGGCGCGGACTCGGAAGTCCGCCAGTTCGAGAAGGACGACGACCCCGGCCAGGACCCGCAGACCGATGTGAACTTCGGCAATGCCGAGAGCATGGGCGCGCGGGCCTCGACCCGCCGGGGCTTCAACGCATCCTTCATCCGGTTCGACCTGTCCGCCTGGCTCGGCGAAACCTTCACGGGTCCGGTGACGCTCGGCATCACCAAGTACCGCGACGAGGAGGTCACGGACATCGGCGTATGGGGCCTGGCCGAGGCCGTCGACAACTGGATCGAGGGCGACGGAGGGACGGACAACAGCCCGGTCGGCGAGTTGACCTACCTCAACGCCCCGGGCGTCCTCCAGGACAGCGACCCGTTGAACGGCAACGATATCGATCCGGCGACCACGACAAACCTGGGCTCATTCCACCCCGCCGGCGACGAAGGGGACGTCCTGACGTTCGGCAGTTCGGCCTTGCTGGACTTTCTGAACGCCGACACGGACCGGAAGGTGACCTTCATCCTGAGCGGGGCCAACGACGCCAAGGGGCTCGACATGTTCGCCACGAAGGAGACGGCCACGCTGTACTCCGGGGCCGCGATCACCCCGGGCTCCGCCGCGCCCACGCTGACGTTCCGCACCTTCGAGCCGCCGCCGGACCCGGACCCGGCCGACTACGCAGCCATCGCCGACGCCCAGGCCAACGCGATGGTCGACCACGGCCGCGACAGCTACGGTTCGACGAATTCCCCGCTCTTCGCCGCCCAGATGACCCGCGCCGACTATAGCGTGCCGCTCGACCCGCACGGCGTCTTCCCCGCGATGGACGACTACGGCCTGCGGTACGACGACCGCGCGTGGGGCAGCGCCAACACCGGCGACAACGCGCCGCTCTTTCAGCAGCTCTACAAGATGTCCGCCGCCACGGGCGACCCGAAGTACGCCCAGGCCGCCGATGACGCCATCCAGTACACCTTCGACAACTGCAGAAGCCCCGCGACCGACCTGATCGCCTGGGGCGAGGAGATGAGCTGGATGCTGCACTACGACGCCGCCCGCCTGCCCGGCGACGGCATCATGGACGGCGCCTACGACGGTCGGCCGTACGACAACGACCTGCACGAACCGGGCGGCCGTTGGGCTCCCGAACTGTGGGACAAGGCCTTCGCGCTCTCGCCGGCGGGCGCCCGCGCCTTCGCCCAGGGGCTGTGGGACCACCAGATCTCGAATCAGGCCACCGGGGACTTCTCTCGCCATGCGAAGTATTCCGCGCACGGCCCGGGCGACGGCGAATCCTTCCCCCGCGTGGGGTCCTGGATGATGCTGGCCTGGGCCAAAGCCTATCAGCACGTGGACGACGCGACCTTCGACGCCGAAATGCTCCAGGCGATCCAGACCGTCGCCGGTTCGTTCAACGCCCGCCGCGACGCCGTTACCGACGCGCTGCCCGCGGGAACCAGCGACCGCTACGACGACGTGTACTGGATGACTAACAACCTTTCGATGGCCAACGACATCGGACAGATTCTCGAGATGAATGCCCTGCCGCAGTCCGTCGAGGATCTGCTGGCGGACCTCGCCTCGCGGTCGGACTACGTGATCCTGAACCAGCTCGACCACAACCTCGACGGGCACCTCAACGGGGTGCACCCGAGCTTCACGACCGGCTTCAACTACCGCGCCTGGAGCAACACGCTGGAGAACGGCTATCTCAAGCTCGGCGACCCCCGCCACTCCCTGGACGACCGGTCCGCCTTCACCGACTTCTGGACCGCCGGCTACGGGGCTCCGACGACCAGTTCCGTCGCCATGAGCCTCTTTGAACGCTACGAGCAGTTGCTCCTGGCGGGCGACCCCAACGCCGCGGGCTACTACGACCTGGGCATGACAGCCGCCGACCTGTACCTCGTCAAGGATCCAGACACCACCTTGGCCTTGCACCCGGCAGCGCTGGCCAGCGCGATCAACCTGATGCTCAAGGCGTACGAGTTGGACGGCGAGCAGCAGTACCTCGACCGGGCGGCCTACTTCGGCGACTGGGCGGCGGCGCTGTTCTACGACGACACGTCCGCTCTGCCGAAGGTCACCAGCCAGCACGACTTCTACGAGGCCCTCTCTGGC
>CAZADC010000060.1:0-12864 GCA_964483755.1 uncultured Planctomycetaceae bacterium
GGGTCGACGCCCCCGGCGAGACTGCCGTAGCTGTGGTCGAAGCCGTATTCGTTCGGGCGGAACGCCGGGTCCGAGCCGAGGTGCCACTTGCCGAACAGCCCGGTGTGGTACCCCGCCCGCTTCATCGCCGTGGCGAGCGTGACGTACCCGTCCGGCAGGACCGGCGCGTTGCTGGGGACCGTCGCGTGACGTCCGAACCGCCCCGGATGGCGGCCCGTCATCAGGGCCGCGCGCGTCGGCGTGCACATCGGGCAGACGTAATGCCGGTTCAGCTCGACGCCGGTCGCCCGCAGACAGTCGACGTTCGGCGTGCGGATGTCCGCGCCGTGGAAGCCCACGTCGCCCCAGCCCAAGTCGTCGGCGAGAATGTAGAGAACGTTGGGCCGTCGCGCGTCGCTCATGTCGCCTCCACGGGCGTCGAAAGGCTCACTGCCCGGCATGCTTCCGGCAGATGACGGTAAAATCGTTGAACAGGTAGTCGTCGATGATCCGGCAGTCGCAGGGCAGTCCCGCCGTCAGCTCGCGGATCGTCTCCGGCCGGTAGTAGGCGTAGGTGCGGTCCCGCCCGGCGGCCCGGGCGTGCAGCAGGTTGAACACCGCCGCCTCGCCGGCCAGCTCCAGCAGGCGCTCGATCGCGTCGCCGAGGAAGTCGGCGTTGTTGCCCAGGTTCAGGTTGAAGATGCCCGAGCAGAACGCCACGTCGAAACTCTCGGGCGGGAAGGGGTTGTGCGCCCCGAACACGTCGCCCGTCACGAACCGCGCCTCGGGATGCCGGGCGGACGCCTTGGCGACCATCTCCGGGAGCAGGTCGACGCCGGTGTAGGCGGCCGCGATCTCCCGGCTCTTGAGGTAGTCCCAGAGGTCCCCGAGCCCGCACCCGACGTCGAGGAGCGACCGCCCGTCGAGGTCGACGCTGTCGCACAGGACCTTGAAACGGACGAGCTGTGTCTCGGGGCTCGCCCAGTCGAGGATGCGCCAGTGCTCGGCCTCCCGGTCGATTCGGTGGGCGTAATGCGCGCGGATGCGGTTGATTCGGCTCATTCGGCAGGCTCGATCGGGGGCTCGGCGTAGACCTCCGCCTCGGTGACGAGGCGATTATAGAAGTCCTCACCGCCCAACGCCACCGCCCAGGGGATCAGCGCCCCGCGCGAGTCCCAATAGTCGATCTCGCTGAGCTGCACGTCGTGATGAATCCGCCGGACGGTCCTGTCCAGCAGGTCGATCTCCAGCGCCTTGTGCTCCTTGCTCAGGCGGCGGATATCCTCGCCCTTGGGGTCCGTCTCGGCGAGCCGGCGACGGCGGACGTCCAGCTCCTCGATCCGTCGCGTCTTCTGCGGATACTCGCGCCGCTGCCAAGCCGACCGGGCTTCGGCGTCGCGGAATTGCTCCAGGCGGGCCCGGGCTTGCGCCTGCAGCTCCGCCCAGCTCTCGCCGATGACGCGGGCGGGGACGACGTCCCGCCCCAGCGCGTCGGCGAGGTGGTCCGGCAGCGCGACCGGCGTGTCCAGGTCGCGCATGCGGTCCAGCAGGTGAAACCGCACGCGGACGAGCGGCTCGACGGCAGCCGGGAGGAGACCGGCGTTCGCGAGCTTGCGCTCCAGATGCTGTGCGGCCGGCATGTAGAGCGAGCCGCGGTATGGCAGGGCCAGTGGTCGGCCGTTCGCGCCGCAGCGGACCTGGAGTACCAGCAGGATCGCCTTGCCCGCGAGGGCGAATATGCCGGCGTCGCGCAGGGCGTCGAGCGGAAGTCGCCCGTCGCTTTCGAGGCGGAACTCGTGCTCGCCGGCGCGGATCGTGTCGCCGTCGAGGAAAACCTCCGTTCGCACCAGTCGCCCGTCACATCGCATGGCCGCGAAGAACGGCAGCTCGCCGGCGTCCACGTCCAGGGGGTGCAAGTCGATGCCGCTGTCGGCGATGGCGGCGTTGTACAGCCCGGCCGTGCGGGCATAGTCGCGGGTGAACAGCTCGAGCAGGGCTGTCCGGTCGGCGTCGGCCCCGACGCCCAGCAGGTCGCCCGAGCGGGCGATCCCGGCGTTCGGATCGTCGATCCACTGTCCCAGCCAGTCCTCGTAGAGATCGACCAGCGTGCCGTCGGCGCAGCGCCGGAGCATGCCATCGAGGCGCCGCGTCTCGGCGTCCATCCACTGTTCCACGCGCCGGCGCGCGTCGGCGCCGGGGAAGCGGCGCAGCATGTCGTCCCGTGCGATCTGCAGGATCTTCCGCAGGAACGGCTCGGTCTCGGCGACGGTGAGGTCGCCGATGAGCCGGTGGTGGTCCTTGTCGCCGACGTAGCTCGAGCCGACGAGCTGCCAGTTATCCGACGGGGACAGCTCGTCGTAGATGTCGTCGACGCTCCGCCGCAGGCGGGAAGCCATGGCCCGCGTTGACATCCCGGTCATCGCCTCGAGATCGCGCACCTCGATCGGCACGCGCCCGAGGAACTCGCTGTAGAACAGCGCCGCCCCCCAGTCCTGGCCGCCGCTTCGATAGAACCGCTCGCGCTCGAATCGCAGGAGCGTGGAATCCACCGGCGCCCCGAGCGAGGTGAAGGCGACGTCGACGTCCTCGATGCAGTGGCGGACCGATTCGCCTCTTCCGAGCAGGGCGTGGACCTTTGGGATGACGTCCCAGAGGCTGTGACAGTTCTGATCGACGCTGAGCATGCCCATCCGCTACGACCCGGGTTCCTTCGCCTCGGCGGACCGTCGGCCTTCGAGGGCGCGGGCCGCGGTGTCCGGATGGACCTGCCCGGAGTAGGTGAACCGCACGAGCGTTTCGAGACAGACGTCGACGATCGTCCCGTCGTCGTCCTGGGTGAAGTAGACCCGCAGGAGGTCGCCGCTGGTGGCGTGGACGATGATCGGCTTCTCGCCGCGCCGGTACTCGACGGGCCAGTCCTCCTTGATCGCCGTGATGATCGCCGACGCCGCGGAGCCGGTGCCGCAGGCGAGCGTTTCGCCCTCGACGCCGAACTCCCAGGTGCGGATGGCGATCTCCCCGTCGCCGAGGACCTTCACGAAGTTGGCGTTCGCGCCGCGGGGCTTGAACTGCTCGTGGTGGCGCAGCAGCGGGCCCCAGCGGGCGACGTCCGTTTCCGACAGGTCGTCGACGTAGGAGACCACGTGCGGGATGCCCGTAATCACGAAGTTGCACCGCCACGGCGAGTCGGCGACGTCCAGCAGCATGTCCGTCTGCAGTCCCTCCGGCAGCGGGATGCATACGCGGACGTACTCGCCGTCGCTGTCGGTTCCGCGCACGAGTCCCGCCGGGGTGAGCACGCGGATCTCGGGCGTGTCCGTCACGCCGTTGACGAACGCCCAGTGGACGAAGCATCCGGTGGCGTTGCCGCACATCTCCGCCTCGGTGCCGTCGGCCTCGAAGACGCGGGCGCCGATGTCGGCGAATCCCTCCACCTCCGGGCGGACAGCGAAGATCACGCCGTCGGCGCCGACGCCGAGCCCGCGGCGGCACAGCGTGCGGGCGAAGTGCCCGACGGCGGGCTCGTCGGCGAGCAGGTCGTCGAAGCGTCCGTCGCGATTGTCGATGCAGATGAAGTCGTTTCCGCTGCCGGAGAGCTTGACGAATTCGATGACCGGAATGTCATTCACGGGTCTGCAACTCATAGCACACCTCAAATCGCCGTCGCCGAGGCAACACGCAATGCCGCGGCGACGGTCCGACACATACTATACGCGCAGGCCCGGCCTTCTGAAAACCCCGCCCGTGCACCGGCCCAAGCCTCACGCCCGATCGGTCGAGGCTTTCGACGCCCTCGGACCCGTTGACGCAGAGCCAGGCCGGAACGACAATGCATTTCGCTATCGAACCCGGAGAGGCAGTCCATGGAACGACAGGACGAACCCGAGCTGATGGACCTGCGCGCCGAGGCCGAGGCGTACGCGAAGGCCGATTTCTCTGACGTGAATGAGGCGTTCGTCGAGCGGCTGCTCGAGCTGGCGGGCAATCGCCCGTCGGCCCGCGCGCTGGACCTCGGAACCGGGCCGGGCGACATCCCGGTCCGCGTCGCCCGCCTCCGTCCCCGCTGGCGGGTCGTCGGCGTGGACGCCTCGGCGCCGATGCTCCGGTTCGCCCGCCGCGCCGTGGACGGAGCCGACCTGTCGGGAACCGTCGAGCTGATTCTCGCGGACGCCAAGGCGACCGGACTGGACAGCGGCTCGTTCGACGTGATCTTCTCGAACAGCATCCTGCACCACATCAATGACACCGGCGCCCTGTGGGCGGAGATCCGCCGCCTCGCCGCGCCGGGAGCGACAATTTTCCTGCGGGACCTCCGCCGCCCCGATTCGCAGGACGAGGCACGGCGGATCGTGGAAACCTACGCCGGCGAGGAGTCCGACCTGCTTCAGGAGGAGTACTACCGCTCGCTCCTGGCGGCGTGGACGGTCAACGAGATCCGACGGCAGCTCGCCGCGGCCGGGCTTGACCACCTGGACGTGCGCAAGGTGACCGACCGGCACGTGGACGTGTTCGGGCAGGTCTGAACGGAGCCGTGCGGGTCTGTAGCCGTGGCACGGCCTTTCGGGCTGTGCCGAACAGGTTGAAAGCCTGTTGGACGCTATCGCGGACGATTTACGCGACTTCGCTTGGGCGAGCGTCCGACCCCTATGCTGTAGACGCAGGCCCGCAAAGCGGCAGCAAGGAAGGCGCAGCATGTCAGACGACGCCAACAGGACAGCACTGGTCACCGGCGGCGCGAAGCGCATCGGCAGGGATATCTGCCTCGCGCTCGCCCGCGCCGGATACGACGTCGCCGTGCACTACAATACGTCCGCCGGACCGGCCGGCGAGCTGGCCGACGAAATCCGCGGCCTCGGGCGCAGGGCGGAGACCTTCCAGTGCGATCTGGGCGACCTGCCGGCGCTCGACGGTCTCATCGGCGCCGTCTTCGACGCAATGGACGGCTGCGATCTGCTGGTCAACAACGCCTCCATCTTCCCCCGCGGCGAGTTCCATCAGACGGACGCGGCGATGCTGGAGAAGGTCCTGGCCGTCAACTTCAAGGCGCCCTTCCTGCTCATCCAGGCGTTCGCCCGGCAAGGCGGGCGCGGATGCGTCGTCAACCTGCTCGATTCCCGGATCGACCGGGGGTTCACCCACTACTTCGCCTACAGCCTGAGCAAGAAGCTGCTCGCCGAGCTGACGAAGATGACGGCCTTGGCGCTGGCGCCTGACATCCGCGTCAACGGTGTGTGCCCGGGGCTGATTCTCCCGGCCGAGGGGCAGTCGCGCGAGGATTTCGAGCGGATGGGCCGCAACCTTCCGTCCGGCGCGGTCGGCGATCCGGCGGACATCGCCCGGGCAGTGCTCCACTTCGTCGATAGCGCATTTGTCACGGGTGAGACGCTGTTCGTGGACGGAGGCGAGCATCTCAGGGATTGATCCGGCCGCATGAGGAAGGAGGACGTGCCGTGCTGATTCGCATGAGGAACCTGACGGTCGAGACGATCATCGGCACGTACGAGCGGGAGCGCAAGCACCCGCAGCCGGTCGTCATCAGCGTGGAGATGGACTTCGACGGCCGGACGGCGGCGACGTCCGACGATCTGATCGACACCGTCGACTACGCCGGCCTGCGCGACCGGATCGTCGCCGAGGTGCAGGCTTCCCGGTTCCATCTGCTCGAGCGCCTGGCCGCCCGCGTGCTGGAGCTTGTGCTGGCGACCGACGGGGTCCGGAAGGCGACGGTCGAGGTCGGAAAGCCGAACGCGCTGGAAGGCGTCGAGAGCGTGTCCGTCGTGTGCTTCGGCGGCGAGGGCGTCCGGCGATGAGCGATGACAGCGCGACGTTCGACGCGTGGATGGGCGCCGCCCTCGATCAGGCGCGCCGGGCCGAGGCGGCCGACGACGTGCCCATCGGCGCCGTGATCGTCCGGGCCGGCGAGATCGTCGCGGCCGCCCACAACCGCCGGATCGTCGACGCGGATCCGACCGCCCACGCCGAGATGCTCGCCATCCGCGCCGCGGCGGAAGCGATCGGCGACTGGCGCCTCAACGGCTGCACGCTCGTTGTCACCCTCGAGCCCTGCTGCATGTGCGCCGGGGCGATCGTGCTGGCGCGGATCGACCGGCTGGTGTACGGCGCGACCGACCCGAAGGCGGGCGCCGTCGACACGCTCTATCGCATCTGCTCGGACGAGCGGTTGAACCACCGGGTGGAAGTGGTCGCGGGGGTCCGGGGCGAAGCGTGCGGGCGGATTCTCACGGACTTCTTCCGCGCGCAACGAGCGGCCGGGAAGAAGTAGCCACCCGCTCGTCTACGGATGGACGCGGAAGAGCTTCCCTTCGAGACCCGTATTGAGGTAGTAGATCAGGTTGACGACCGCCCAGGCGATCCCGGCGACGAACTCGCCGGCGACAAGCCCGACGAACAGGGGCTTGTTGCGGTGGTAGGTCTGTCCGCCGCCGAACTTGGTGACGACCACCTTGATGACGCACCCCAGCAGGAAGCTGGCCGCCATCATCGCCATGGGGAAGGTTCCCCAGACGAGGAAGATGATCGGGTGCAGCGGCCACCAGTGGTAGCGCAGGCGGAGCATGCTGCAGGCGAGCACCACGGCGAGCCCGGCGCCGGCGCTCCAGAGGAAGGTCGGGTCGGGGTTGAACCGGGAGAGGTCGAAGGGGACCCAGTCGTCGGAGGTGACGCCGGGGAACTCCGAGAGATTGCGGTCGAGCATCTTCATGGCCATTTCGCCCGGCATGCTCAGCCAGTCATGCTGGGTGCCGCCGTAGTTGTACTGGACGTAGAGCGTGGAGAACACGCCGATGACCATCGCCAGCAGCACGACGAGGATCATCCACCGGCTGAGGCGGGCGGGGCGGACGCCCTCGGCCTCGCTGAACCGCAGCGCGTTGGCCGCCAGGGGCATCACCGCCACGCGGGGGTCGATGGTCACCACCGCCGCCAGCAGCGCCAGCATGAACAGCATGTTCGGTCCCAGCGCCGCCACGCCGAACAGGCCCGCGAGGATCCCGACGGCGTGCCAGGTCGGCTGGATGAAAAACAGCCCGGTCTCGACGTTGATCCGCGTGGTCATGAGGAACGCCACGCCGCTGAGCATCACGAACAGCACCGCGAGCAGCCAGTCCATGTTCACGACGTAGACGAGCAGCAGCACCATGCCCAGTGCGCAGAGCAGGGCGACCCGGCACGCCCAGGTGACGTGGCGGTCGACCGGATCTCCGAACGGCATGAAAAACGCCCTCGACAGCACCGAGGCGTAGAACTTGCGTCCGACGTAGGCGATCATCAGCGCCATGCCCAGGTACGAGCCGAAGAGCTGGAAGCTGTGGAGCCCGCCGGCGAGGTAGTCCTGGTTCATGTCCGCCCCGAACTCCAACAGCGCCAGGTGCACGAAACCCCAGGCAACCAGGCTGATGCCCAGCGAGAAGCTCACCTCGGTGCTGACGAAGTAGGCGAATCCGATGGCCGCGAAGAAGAACGGCGGATTGAGGATCTGGTCGCGCCACGGCATGCGGTTCAGCCACGGCCACTTCTGCGCCAGCGCGCGGAAGTCCACGCTCGTGGGCACGGCGATGCTCCCGGGATACCACGCCTGCAGGCCGTTGATGCCGAGAATGACCACCACCGGCGCGAAGCCCAGCCAGAAGCGCGGGTTGCGCAGGATGTTCGCGAGGGGATGCTCTTCGGCGCCGGCGATCAGCTCGGAGGCGAAATCGGCGACGGGATACCGCAACCGCTCCCGGTACGCCCACTGGCGATGGATCACCAGCACCAGGCAGATGCCCGCGACAAACCCGAGCCCCAGCAGCGGAAGCCAGAACGACAGCGGCGTCAGCCAGACCGACCACGGCACGCGATCCGCGGAGATCAGCTCGCCCTGGGTCTGCCGGAGCCCCTGCGAGAAGCCGTTGACGATCCGATCGTACGCCTGGTCGCTCTCGGGAACGACGAGCATCACGTGCTGGAGCGTCTCAGGATCCTCGGGGCGGTAGATCGTGCGCGTCCCCTCCTCCGTCGAAAGCTGGACCTCCTCCATCTCTCCCTGGGGCGTCCGGGCGTAGCCCAGCAGGTTCTTGCTCTTCCAGGCGATGTTGGTCCGCTGGAAGTGGTTCGGTCGCACGAGCGTCTGGGAGAAGGTCCACATCATCCCCGGTCCGGGCACCACGCACCCCACCAGCGCCAGCGAGGCGATCACCGCCCACTCCCGACCCGACAGATGCACGCGCCGTACAAACCAGAGCAGCGGGTTGATCACCAGCAGCCCGATCACCAGCCCGCCGTAGACGCTCACCGGAACCAGGTCGCTCGCGATGTAGGACTGCTGGAGTACCCAGTCGTTGAGATAACCGAAAGCGGCCGCGCCCAGTCCGAGCAGCAGGCCGATCACCAGGGCTCGCAAAGTCATCGCCGGGTCGACTCCCAAAGATGTTCCGGCCCGAGGCTGCTCTCCCCGGACCGGTCGAGTTTGCCGTCGCCATCGGACGCGCGGCGCGCACCCACGGCGGCTGCTATCCGGAAACCATACTCATTGACCGTGTCAGGTCAACTTCTGCAGCCGTCACTTTAACCCGCCGCCCCGCGCAGGTTTCGGCCGCCTCCGCGCCGCCGCCTCACTCCATGACGCAGACCGCCCAGACGGGAAGACCCGGAATGGTAAACCGGACGCGGCCGCCGCTCCGCGCCGCCTCCACGACGGCCGGCTCGCCGTCCGGGCTCAGCAGGCGGACCCTCCCGGCCGACCCGGCAAGCTCCGCCGGCGCCGACAGCGTGACGTTCTCCTGTGACTGGAGCACACCGCGATCGTGCGTGACCGGGTCGTACGCGACGTAGTCGAGATTGACCGCATGCACCACGGCCGGACTGCCCGGACGAACGCGGACGCGGGCGAAGACCTTCTCCGGATGCTCGACGTCGTCCGGGCCGTCGACGTATCCGTTGAAGCGGTCTGCGTGAGCCTGGATGAATTCGTACATCGGCGTAAACTCACCGGCCGGACATGCCAGCCAGTGCGTGCCCATCTCCTCGGTGAAGCACCACTGTCGCGTGGGGTGGGGAACCATGAACCGCTGCCCGCACGCATAGGTCAGGGCGACCCAGATTCTCGCCAGGTTCCAGGCGTCGTGCGCCTTGACCCACGCCCAGTCGTGCCCTGAAGCAGTGACGGCCGCCGGCTTGCCCATCTGCGCAGCCTTGCGGAAGCCGGCGACCGCCTCGGTTAGCTTCGCCGCACCGTCCTGCGCGTGCAGCGGCACCTCGCAGACCACGTGCGTGAGCTCGTCCAGCTCGATGATCGGGCGGAAGCTCTCGGCCATCATGTAGGCGTTGGCGCTGAGCGTGATGGGGTGCCCCGCCGCTTCCGCGCCCGCGGCGGCGACATTGCGGACGTGCGCCGCAGCCGCGTGGGCGTGGTAGTCCTCGAAGAGGTCCATCAGCGGAATCTTGCTGCGCATCGTCCGGTACTCCTCGCGCGTGGACGCTCGGGCGCGGACCATGTCGCGGTAGTCGAATCCGTCCACGTCTTCCACGCCCGCCTCGCGCAAGCGGGCGGGATTGACCGAGCGCAGGTACTCGCGGAATCCGGCCATGCAGCGATCGCAGAAGCCCCCGCCCCACTGGAGCGAGCCCGCCGTGCCGCGCGGATCGTCCACATGCAGTCCGTCCGCCCCGCCCGACATCGCCTCGCGGGCCCGGCCGAGCGTCCACTCCTGGAACGCTGGGGTGTTGGTGCATCCGAAATACGCGTACTCGCCACGGTACTCCTGGTCCCACAACCAGGGCACGCGGACACGCTCGCCGAAGGGGTCCACAGAGCACGCCTCACGCAAATCCGGGTCGTCGTGCGTGTGCACCGGTCCGGCCGTAAGACACCACATCGAGCCGGTGCACCGCACGCCCGCCTCATGATGACGACGCACGCTCTCCGGCGTCTTCGCGCCGCCCCACGCGCAGAACGTCGCCCCGTACGCCCGGTACTGCGCCGGCGTCGAGCCGTACATGAACACCACGTCCGATTCGGTCAATACCCGCGCTGCCGTCACGTCAATGCCGTCCTTCCGGGGAAAATGTCGGCCGGTCGTTTCGCACGAACTCCGCACGTCCAGATCCCGGCCGCGGGAAGCCTGCCTCCGTCGCGGAAGCCCGTCACGCCACGGGCGAACGTCCGCTGCAATCGCTCGAAGAACTCCCGGCTGCGCGCCAGGCGCCCGAGAAGCACGTCGGGCCCGCACGGCGCGTCGTCGGCGTCGGCAACGTGCTTCTTGGGGTCGTCAGCGTAGCGCGTCCGATCCCACTCGTGCGCCGCCAGCCGCGTCAGCTCGTCGCCGTCTTCGGCGATTCGGCGCAGCAGGTCGGCCGCCTCGTCCAGCGGCTCGGCGACCTTGTCTCGCTCCACGCCGCAGTCGTATCGCCACTCCGCCGACCTGCAGGCCGCGACGGCCTGGCGAAGCCGGCGGCCGTTGTCCAGCGCGACGGCGTCAATGCGCGACGCCAGCACCCACGCGCCGTAGTCGTGGGCGTTCGCCGTCACGCCGGCGAGCCCCTCGGTCAACACGGCGGCACATTCGCCCACTGCCTCGGCCCGCGCGTCGAAGTCTTCGCGACCCGCCAGCTCGACCGCCTCGATGACGTCGGTCAGCGAATCGCTCAACAGCGCCTGGAGCTCCGCGCGATGCAGCGCCAGCTGGTGCAGGCGGCCGATCGCGTCGGCGACGCGCGTGTCATCCACCCCGAAGTGCTCACGGACGAAATCCTTCAGGAAGTCTTGACGGTCGACGCCCCCGCCACGATCGAGCACGCGCCCCGTGTATGCGATGGTCGGGATCTGCACGTCGCGTGGGATCCGCCAGGCCGTCCACCAGGAGTTGACCACACCGAGCACCCCGCGCCCGGCGAGCGAGGCCGCGGCTTCCGTAACCGCGTCGGTGTTGTCGAGGTTCTGTTCGTCGGGATGGACCACGTTGCCGGCGTGGAGCATCGCCGGCACGCAGATCACCTCGAATCCGGCATCCAGGCTGGCGGCGATCTGCTCGCGCCGCGGCTCGAAGTAGTGCCAGTGGGCGAGGATCACGTCGGTCGGCAGGCGATCGCGCATGGCGGGCGTCTTCTCCACGTGGTCGGCCCACATGATCATCCGCTTGCCGGCCTTCGAAACGATCTCGTGAACGGCGCACGCATGTTCGGCATAGACCCACCACTCGTCCTTGCCCGCGCCCCGCTCGGCGCAGCGCGGGCAGTCGCCGAGATTCACCTCGTCCAGTCCCGCGTGAAGGTACGGCGAGGTGTCGAACACGTCGGCGACTTCCGCGATGATCTCTCCCAGCAGCTCGGTCGTCTCCGGCTGCGAGGGGCACATCGCGTTGAAGCGCGCCGGATCGCCGTCGGCGAGGTGGGCGTACTGCGGCAGGCGGGTGACGTACCGGGCGTGCCCGAGCGATTCGACTTCGGGGACGACGGTGACGCCCAGTTCCCGCCCCCGACGGACGAGCTCGCGCGTTCGGGACTTGCTGAGCGCGTTCGGACCGGCGAGCTCGGGATGGGCGTCGAGCTCGAGCGCGAATCCCTCGTCATCGCTGAAGTGCCACCAGAGCGTGTTGAAACCCCACGCGGCGAGCCGTTTGAGCAGGTCGAAGTAGAATTCGTGGCGTTCGGTCAGCCGGGCCGGGTCGACCATCAGCCCGCGGATGTCGAACGGGGTCTCGGATGTCGCCGTCATCTCGCGTCTCCTGTCTGCGGGTCGCGGTCTTGTACCACATCTGCGGGCGGATTGCGCGCCCGGGTCGGAGCTCCTCGCTTCCCCGCAGCCCCGGCGTCGGGTATGCTGTCGGGCGATCGGAGGCGACCATGCCGCTGGAACCCGGCAAACGCGAGCGCGAGAACCTGTGGCGCCTGGTGGAGATGGCCCGCGACGAGGACCTGGGCTCGGGCGACGTGACCAGCGCGATCCTTCCGCCGGAGCTCATGGCGACCGGCGTCTTCGCCGCGCGACAGCCGATGTGCTTCTGCGGCGGGGCGCTGCTGGAGGCGATTGCCATGTGCTACGACGGGCACCTGCGCACCGAGCGCAGGGCGGCCGAGGGACAGATCGTCCGCCCCGGCGACGTGCTGGCGGTCTGGCGGGGGCCGGCCCGGGGCATGATGGCCGCCGAGCGCGTCGCGCTGAACTTCCTGCAGCGGCTCAGCGGCGTGGCGACGACGACGCGGGAATACGTGGAGGCGATCGAGGGCGCCGGGGCGGCGATCTATGACACGCGAAAGACCACCCCCGCCTGGCGCGAGCTGGAGAAGTACGCCGTCCGCGCCGGCGGCGGGAAGAACCATCGTCGCGGGCTCTACGACGCCGTGCTCATCAAGGACAATCACCTCGCGGTGCTCGCGCGGGCGGAGGGACGCGACCCGATCAAGGCCGCGGCGAGGGAGCTCGACCGCGTCCGCCCCTACCTGGAAGAGCGGGCGTTCATCGAGCTGGAGGTGGACAACCTGGCGCAGTTCGACGTGGCCCTCAAGCTGCCCGTGGACATCATCCTGCTGGACAACATGTCGCTGGACGACATGCGGACCGCCGTCGCCCGGCGCGACGAGGCCGCCCTCCGCGGTCGCATGGAGCTCGAGGCGTCGGGAGGGATCACCTTGGAGACGATCCGTGAAGTGGCCGAAACGGGCGTCGAACGGATCGCCATCGGAGCGCTGACCCACTCGGCCGGCGCGGTGGACATCGCACTCGACATCACGATCGACTGACGCAGAAGCCCGCAGGGCGCGTACCTTCCCACACAACCGCGAGGCCGGCCGCAGTTCGCATCGCGGTTGGAACATGCTTCCCGAGGGAAGCATGGCACCCAACGCCGTAAGCCAATCCGTTGAGGGTGTGGCCGTAAGTTATTCTTT
>CAZADC010000061.1:0-12837 GCA_964483755.1 uncultured Planctomycetaceae bacterium
GGCTGTATCGCATGGGCGTCTCCAGATGTCGCGGGTTCGCAAGGCACACAAGGGTACGGATTTTCAGGCGCAAGGCAAAGACGCTCCCGCCAAGGGCCCGCCGAGTCCGGCCGGGCGCGCAATGCGACGCCCCGCCGGGCGATGATTCCCGACGGGGCGCTATGAGAAACGGATGCGGGCGAGGGAGCGTTACTCCTCGGCGTCGTCCTGGTCCGGGCCGCGCCGGCGGCGATGCTGCCCCCACCGTTGCATCCGTTTGCGGAACTGCTCGGCCTGGTCGTCGGTGAGCACGTCGTCGACGATCCGTTTGTGCGCCTCGCGCATGATGTCCCGCCTCTCGGCGGGGTCATCCGCCTCACGGGCCCGCTCGCGGGCGTCGGACATGATCTCGCGAATCTTCTCTTTCTGCCCGTCCGTCAGGTCGAGCCCGCGGAACATGCCGAACGCCTGCGCCCGCTTGCGCATCGCGGCCGCCTTCTCGCGCTGCTCTTCCGTGAGCACCTCGTCGCGAACCTTCTCGAACGCCTCGCGCATGATTTCGCGGCGCTCGGCGGGTTCCACATCCCCGGCCCGCTCGCGGGCGTCGGACATGATCTCGCGAATCTGCTCGGCCTGCTCGTCCGTCAGGTCGAGCCCGGCGAGAGCGTGATGAGCGCGAGCGGCCGCGCGCCGCCGGACGCCGAGCGCCCTTCCCAGCAAGGCCATCTGGTCCTCGTCGAGCACCTCGGCGAGCTGATCGCGCGTGTTGTCCATGATCTCCCGCATGCCGCCGGTCAGCTCGTGCAACTCCTCGCGCGTTTCCCGAACGGTCTCGGCGTCTCCCTCCTCGCGAGCGGCGCGGATCTTCTCGTGCAGGGCTCGGGCCTTCTGGCCGTTCTCGGTCCACCAGTTCCGGGCGGCCTGGCGGTGGGCGTCGAGGATTTCCATGACGCGAGATTCCTCCTTGCCGCTCAGGTCCATCTCCTCGATGAGCTTGACAATTCTCGCCCCGCGCCCGCCGGCGCCCTTGCCGTCCTCCGCGTGTCCCTTCGGGGGGCGGGCCTGCGCGGCGCCCGCGGCGACGAGCACCAGGGCGACGACCGCGGCTGTCCGTGTCAGTGTGCGTCTCATGATCTGTCTCCTGTCATCTTCGAGTGTGACGTACGGCCGGATGTCGCGTCCCGGCCGGCCCGTCTCGGTGACGGACCACGAGAAGCAACGCAGGACCGGCGGGATTATTGCCGCATCCCCTCGGCGGCAGATTGCTTTGACGCTGCGACGGGCCTCCCAAGCCCAGAGCGAGGGCGGCCGTCGTCGGTGGCAATGAAGACCTCTGGCCCCTGGACTGCTATGGAATGCCGAGGGATCGGTCGCCAGCGTATGGTTCACCTTCCACACCTGGGGCGCGCCCTGTGTGCCGGAGGACCCGCTCGACACCGGCGACCGGCGTAGCTGATCGACAGGGCCTCGACGGCGCGAACCCGCTCCGCTGCATGAATTATCGCCCGGGCCGTCGGATTCGCGTAGCCGACGGCCCGGGGTGTGTCGTCTCAGCCTGCAGCGTAATTCAGGCGTTCCGGCGTCGCCGCACGGCGAGAACGCCGCCGAGGGCGAGGATCGCCAGCGTCGCCGGTTCGGGCACGCAGATCGTGGCGAGGTTCCAGTCTTTCACGTCGCCGCCCTGCCCGGTGCTGATGTTGTACAGCGTGCTGTAGCTGCTGTCGGGGAAGACGATCTTCTCGTACGGCGGCTGACCGTCCACTTCGTCCAGCTTCCAGTAGAGCAGCACCTGTCCGAAGTCGTCCGACCAGGTGATGGTCGTCGGATCGTAGGGCGTTCCGCCCACGTCTATCTTGATGTCGGGATCCTGGTTGTCGCGGTCGATGTAGTCGATCTGCAGCCAGATCTCCTTGTACCACGGCTCGGGCATCTGCTCGTTCGGCACGACGAGCACGGTGTCGCTCTCCCAGTAGGCGTCGGTTCCACCCTGATCGTTGGCGTACGCGCCGTTGCTCGTCCCGGCCTGACGGAACCGCGGGAACAGCGTCCCCGCCGGGTCCATGTCCATGTACCAGGCGACGTCAAAGTTCTCGACGGCGTCGTCGGGCTTGACCGGTCCGGGGCAGAGGATCGTCGCGCCGATCGCCTCCCAGTCGTCGTTGGGATCGGCGGGTGTCTGGGGGTAGTCGATGTTCCACCACGTGCCGCTCAGCCAGACGTTAGCGTACATGTCGTCGTCCCCCGCCGGCGGGGACAGATCGCCCTGATTGTCGTGCCAGACGGACACCTCCCCGTCAAGCTGCCCGAAGGGGTTCCCGGCGTAATTGCCGCCGACGAGCGTCATCTCGTGCCCGACGGACTGCTCCGGCACAATGAAGGAGACGTTGACGTACTGGCACCGCTCCAGCTCGTCCAGAAGGAAGTCGTAGTCCGCCTGATCGAGCCGCTCGGTGATGATCGTCACGTCCTTGTAGGGCGCGATCCCCGGATCGCTGACGTACTGGTCGGAGTCGGGGTTGCGGCCGTGTTCCATCAGCCACCAGTTGATCGCCACGCTGGACCACCCGGGCAGCGGTTGCTGATTCGGGTCGACGAAGTGGTTCAGCATGGTCGAGTAGATGGTGTTGGCGTCTCCCCAGCCGCCGGCGCCCAGCACGTTCGCCGCGGCCGCCATCCAGCAGCTGTTGTCGGCGGGGTTGGGCTTGTCCACGTCGGGCACGCCCTGCTTGTAGACGTCCCAAGGCTGGGCCGAGGCGGACACCGTCAGCGCAGCCAGCACCACCAGGGACATCAGAAAACGGATCGTTCGCGCAGCCATGGCTGCCTCCTCTCTTCTCGCACCACAAGATGGGCCAACGGCCGATCGAACGCCGCGAACGAGAACTCCCACGCCGTGTCGGTCACCCCCGACGGCCGCTACGGCCTCCGCCCCGGGTCCTCGCGTCCGACGACCACACCGCTCGCACGCAAAAGCAGGAAATGTAACGAGCGAACGATTTCAAGTATACGTTCAGCTTGCGTTTTGTCAATAAAGAACGAGACTCTCTTTACTCCCCGCCTCGATCCGACGAGCGGACGCCGCGGGCCTTGAATCCAGCGCGCTGGAAGCCCGGGTCGGGCATATCAGACGCAGCCCAGAGCGTGCCGACCAACACCGAGATGCAGAGCTTCAGGCTCCCGGATCGCCTCGCCCGCCGCGGACGGTTCCAGCGCACCACATCCAGGAAGTTCTACTCAAGCGTGTATTCGCCGCTCATCGCAGGCTCTTGTGGACCGCCAGCGTCCGCCGGGCCAGCTCCGTCATCGTGGTCTCCTGAAAGCCGAACACCAGCGGCCGGATGGTGTCGTTCAACGGGGCCTTGAACCTATCGGAGAAGGCCTCTCCGCCCGAAGCCGCTCCGACGATCGAGCCGACGGTGGCGCCGTTGCAGTCGGTGTCCAGCCCGCCCATGACGGCCGTGCAGATCGCCCGCGCGGTGTCCATGGCGCCGTAGAACAGCGCCATCACGCAGATCATCGCATTGTTGACGGTGTGCACCGGGTGAAGATCGCCGTACTCGGCCTCGAGCTTCTCCATGAACGCCTCGAAGTCCTCGCACTCGTCGACCCAGGACCTCGCCTTGCGGATCGCCTCGGCCAGACGGCAGTTGACGGGAATCTCCGACAGCCCGATCTCCACCAGCTCGGACGGATCGGCGGTGACGAAGGACGCGGAGATCATCGCGGCCATGAACATCTCGCCGTAGATGCCGTTGGCGGTGTGGGTCCAATGGGCGTCTCGCCAGGCGAGCTCGGCCGCCAGCTCGGGGTGTCCCGCGGCGCAGTACGCCCATCCGTCGGCGCGGATCTGGGCGCCGATCCACTCACGGTACGGGTTGTTGTGTCGCGCCGTCCAGCCCGGCGGGGGGAACGGGTTGTCGGCTCCGCGGACGTTGCGGATGTTGTAGTTGGTAATCGCCTGCGACTCGGCCGTGCAGATTGCCGAGTAGGGCAGGCAGCGATTCCAGGCATCGGCGACGTCGTGCCAGCGGAAGGCGGCCCCGTGCCGCTCCAGCACGTGCAGGCCGACGAGCGTGTAGTGGATGTCGTCGTCGGGCGGCATGAAGCGGAGGTTCTCGCGGACGGCCGGGTCGTCGGGGTTGAGCGGGTGCTCGTCGTCTTCCCGCGGAGTGCCGGAGAAGTAATCTTCCAGCGGCCATTCGTCGCGACGCTGCAGATACGCCTTGATCCGCAGGCGGCCCTGGTGGATCAGGCACGTGCCCTCGACGGGCTTTCCCAGCGTGCATCCGCACGCCCGCCCCGTCCACGCGCCGTGGAATCGGTCGAGCAGTTCGTCGTCGGAGAGATCCAGCTTGAGCTGCCTCGGGCCGGGCGGGCGGAGGCGACGGATGGCGTCCAGCCCGTCCGGCTGTTCGTAGGGGAAGCCGGGATCGTCTTCGAGGTCCTGGAGCGCGGCGAACAGCTCGCGGGCCGTCGCGTCGTCGAACAGGTCGGCCTTCTCATCGAGCTGCTCGACCGCGTCGCGCAGCTCCTGCCCCAGGACCTTTCCCTCGTACTCCGCCTGCACGAGCTCGAGTTTCAGATGGCCGGCGATCGACGACCAGGACGTGAAGGGCGGCATGACGCCTCCGGACATTGGGTCTGCGGGGATACCAGCGGCAGGATACGGACGCCGGCGGACGGCTGCAATGTCCGTCCGCGTTGGCGGGGCGCCCTACCGCCGGTAGTCGGGGCGGGCCTGGTAGCTGGTGTGCAGGAACTTGCGGGCCCGATCACCCAGCGGCTCGCCGATGAAGTCGGCGTAGAGCTTCTGCACGGCCGGGTTGTCGTGGCTGCGGCGGACGGTCCGGTCGCGATCGTCGGCCGCGAGCCCCTCCGCCCGCATGCGGCGCTTCTCGTCGGTGTCGCCCCAGCTCTGTCCCCCGCCGCCGACGCACCCGCCGGGACAGGCCATGACCTCGATCAGGTGGTAGGCGGGCTCGTCGCCCCGCTCGGCCGCGGCGCGGACCTCGTCGAGCACGCCCTCGACGTGGGCGAGCCCGTGCGCCACGGCCACGCGGACCGTCCGCCCGTCCAGCTCGATCTCGGCCTCCTTGACTCCCTCCAGTCCGCGGATGGGCGTGAAGTCCAGCTCGTCCACGTCGCGCCCCGTGAGGAAGTGGCAGGCGCTTCGCAACGCCGCGGTCGCCACGCCGCCGGTCGCGCCGAAGATCGTCCCCGCCCCGCTGTACTCCCCGAGCGGGTTGTCGGCCGGCTCGGACGCCAGCGAGGCGAACTCGATGCCCGCCTGCCCGATCATCCGCGTCAGCTCACGGGTCGTGATGCTGACGTCCACGTCCTGCATCCCGGAGGCGAACATCTCGCCCGAGCGGGTGATCTCGTACTTCTTGGCGGTGCAGGGCATGAAGGAGATCATGCGGACCTTCCGGGGGTCCAGCCCGCGCTGCTCGGCATAGTACGTCTTGGCGAGCGTCCCGAGGATGGCGTGCGGGCTCTTGCAGCTCGAGAAGTGCGGGATCATGTCGGAGTGGAACTTCTCCATGAAGTCCACCCAGGCCGGGCAGCACGTGGTGATCAGCGGCAGCGGCCCGTCGCCCGACAGGCGGCGCGCCAGCTCGCTTGCCTCCTCCATGATCGTCACGTCCGCGCCGAAGTTGGTGTCGAACACCGTATCGAAGCCGATCCGCCGCAGCGTGGCGTACAGCTTGCCGGTGAGGTTCGTGCCCGGCGGGTACCCGAACGCCTCGCCGACCGACACCCGTACGGCCGGAGCGATCTGGGCGATCATGTGCAGGTCCGGGTCCATGAGCATGTCCCAGACCTCCTCGGTCTGGTTGTACTCGAAGATCGCGCCGGTAGGACAGTGGCAGGAGCACTGCCCGCAGCGGATGCACGGGCTGTCGGCCAGGTCGATGTCGCCGGCCGGGGCGATGCGCGTGTCCAGCCCGCGCTCGAGAAAGCTCAGCGCCCAGACGTCCTGCCTGCCCTGGCAGACCATGATGCACCGCCCGCACTTGATGCACTTGCGGGGCTCGAGGTCGATCGTGCGGGTGGAGGTGTCCTTCGGAATGTCGGGCACGAGCTCCGGGAACGTCTTGTGGCGGATGCCGAACTGCGCCGCCAGATCCTGCAGCTCGCACGTGCCGTTGCGCCCGCAGTAGAGGCACTCGTCGGGGTGATTGCTGAGCAGCAGCTTGACGACGGTCCGTCGCACGGCCGCAAGTTCGGCGTCGTGGGTCACGATCTCCATGTCCGGTTCGATCGGCGTGGCGCACGCGCGAACCATTTTGCCCGACGGGCCCACCTTCACCACGCAGACGCCGCACGCCGCGCTGGCGGGCAGGTCGGCGTGCTTGCACAGGGTGGGGATGCGGACCTGGACGCCGTGGGCGGCATCGAGGATCGTGGCGCCCTCGCCCACCGAGACGTCGATTCCGTTGATTGTCGCCTCGATCATCTGCGCGTCCTCCCTGTCATGCCGGCTCGTGCTCGGCGCCGGACGGCGGGAGCCCCCCAACCCGCGGGCGCCACTCGCGGACGGGTTCCTCGGCCGGGCGGACCTTGTCGTAGTACTCGTTCGCGAAATACTTCAGGCTGGAGGTCACCGGATTGGCGGCCGTCTGGCCGAGCCCGCAGAGCGACGCCTTCTCCATCGCCAGTGCCAGCCGGCGGATCGTGTCGATGTCGTCGGTGGTTCCCTCCCCGTCGCGGATTTTCTCCAGCAGGCGGAGCATCTGCACGCCGCCGACGCGGCAGGGCGCGCACTTGCCGCAGCTCTCCTCGACGGTGAACCCGAGATAGAACGCGGCGATGTCGACCATGTCGTCGTCCTCGTCGAGGACGATCATGCCGCCCGAGCCCATGATCGAGCCCATCTCGCGGAGAATCTCGAAGCAGACGGGGTTGTCCAGCTCGTCGGCGGGGATCACCCCGCCGGACGGTCCGCCGGTCTGGATCGCCTTGACGGAGTGCCCGTCCGGCGCCCCGCCGCCGATGTCCTCGACGATCTCCCGCAGCGGCATGCCGGCCGGCACCTCGATCAGCCCGCTGTAGCGGACCGTGCCCGTCAGGGCGAACACCTTGGTGCCCTTCGTGTTCTCGGTGCCCATGGAGCTGAACCAGTCCGCGCCGCGTTCGATGATGGCGGGCACGTTGGCGAGCGTCTCGACGTTGTTGATGCACGTGGGCTTTCCCCAGAGCCCGCTGGCCGACGGGTACGGCGGGCGGGGTCGCGGCGCGCCGCGCTCGCCCTCGATGGAGTGGATCAGGGCCGTCTCCTCGCCGCAGACGAACGCCCCGGCGCCGAGGCGGACCTCCGCGTCGAAGTCGAAGTCGCTCCCGAACAGACCCTTGCCCAGCAGGCCGCTCTTTCGCGAGGCGCGGATCGCCTTGTTCACACGCTCGACGGCCAGCGGGTACTCCGCCCGGATGTAGAACCACCCCTTCGAGGCGCCGACGGCGCGGGCGGCGATGACCATCCCCTCCAGCACCGCGTGGGGATCGCCCTCGAGGATGCTCCGGTCCATGTAGGCGCCCGGGTCGCCTTCGTCGCCGTTGCAGATCATGAACTTCTCGTCACCCTCCGCTTCGCGGGTGTGGCGCCATTTCCATCCGGTCGGGTAGCCCGCCCCGCCCCGTCCGCGAAGGCCCGATTTGAGGATCTCGTCGATCACCTGCTCGGGCGACATCTCCGTCAACGCCCTGCGGGCGGCCCGGTAGCCCCCGCGGGCGAGGTACTGCTCGATCTTCTCCGGGTCGATCTCGCCGTTGTTGGCCAGCACGACCCGCTCCTGCCGCGTGAAGAACGGCAGGTCGAGCGAGAGCGTATACTCATTGAGGAAGCCCGGCCGTTCGAAGGAATCCCCCTGCTCCAGGGCGCGGGCGATGTGCTCGGCCACGATCAGCCGGGCCTTCAGCGGATCCGCCTCCTGGTAGAGCACCGGCTCGCGCCCGGCCACCTCCACGCGAACCAGCGGGCCGAGGCTGCACAGCCCCATGCACCCGGTGGGGACGATCTCGACGACGTCGGCGATGCCGTGACTGTCCAGCGCGCGGGCGATCGCCTCCATGACGGCGGGACACCCCGAGGAGTTGCACCCCGTCGACGCGCAGCAGAACACCCGGCAGGCGAGCCCCTGCTGACGCTCCCTTTCGACGGCCGCCAGTTCGTCCGGGTCAGCCTTGCTCATGGCAGGCTCCCTGTGATTGCCCGTCCAGCTCGTCCCGCCACTCGGCGAGCACGCTGCGGACCTTGGCGGGTCGACACTTCCCGTGCGTTCGGCCGTTGATTACGACGACCGGCGCCAACCCGCAGCATCCGACGCACCGGACGGTCTGCAGGTGGAAGTCCCCGTCGTCGGCAGTCTGTCCCACCTCGATGCCGAGCTCCTCGCCAAACGCCTCGATCAGATCGGGTGCACCCTTGAGATGGCAGGCGGTCCCCGTGCAGATGCTGATGACCGCCCGCCCCGGACTCTTCAACTTGAAGTAGTTGTAGAACGTCAGCACCTCGTAGATGCGGGCGAGGGGCACATCGATGCGATGAGCCAGCTCCAGAGCGGCCTCGCGCGGCACGTACCCGCGCTGGTTCTGGATTTCGTGCAGCATCATCACCAGCGAGCCCCGCCGCTTCGACCATCGCCTGACGGCGAAGTCGATGTCGGACATCTCCGTTCCTGCCGGCATGGCGGTCCTTTCCGATACGGGTCCCGGTATTATAGCGCCGGCACCGGCAACACTGCCCGAGGCAGCGCGGGGGTGAACCCCGAGGCACCGGACAGCGATCCCTTGGCGCAAGCGACAATGGGTGTAACGTAGTGAAGTGGTGAGAAGCGGTCGGCAAAGGCGCCCCGCGCATTCCCGGCAGCCAGAGACAACCTCCTATCCAAGGACCGAAACCGTGAACATCGTCCTCATCGTCGTCGATACGCTGCGCTACGATTACATCGCCGCAAATGGAAACGATCGGGTTCAGACACCGAATCTCGACCGCCTGTGCGCCGAGTCCTGGTGCTTCGACCGCGCCTTCTGCGGCAGCTTCCCGACGATCCCCCACCGCCGGGACGTCATGACGGGGCGGTCCGGACGTCCCTTCCACGCTTGGCGGCCGCTGCCGCACGACGCGCTGACGCTGCCCTGGATCCTCGCCGGACGCGGGTATGTGACGCAGCTCATCCACGACACACCCCACCTGGTCAACGGCGGGCACAATTTCGACTGGCCGTTCCACGCCTGGACGTTCGTCCGCGGCGCCGAAGTGGACCGCCCGTGGATCGACGATCGCGACGAATGGCCGGACAACTGGGGGCTGGACCCGATGTTCGACGCCCTGGGCGACCGGCCGGGGCGCAGCGCGCACCTGCAGACCCATCTCCGCGCAAACCGCGATCGCCGCAGTGAGGAAGACTGGAACTGCGCCCGACTGTTCCGCACGTCCTCGCGATTCCTGAAGCAGAATGCCTCACGGGAGAATCTCTTCCTGTGGGTCGACTGCTTCGACCCTCACGAGCCGTGGGACGCCCCGCCCGAATACGTGCTCCGCTACGACGATACACCCGGCTACGACGGGCGCTTCGACCCTCGGACCTTCGCGGGGCGAAGCAGTCCTGACCTGGACGATGCCGCACGCCGGCGCATCGCCGCATACTACGCCGCCAAGGTCACGTGGATGGACCGCTGGCTCGGGGAGCTGCTGGACACGCTCGATTCCCCGCCGCTGCGGGACAAGACGGCCGTGGTGCTCACGGCCGATCACGGCACGAACGTGCAGGACTACGGACGGTTCGGCAAGGGCATGCCCGTTCGCGAGCCCGAAGGACACGTGCCGTTGATCGTCCGTACGCCGGAACGGGACGCGGGGCGCTCCAGCGTGCTCGCCGCTCCGCAAGATGTCTTCGCCACGGTGCTCGGCCTCGCCGGCGCGCCCGTTCCTCGCGAGACCGACGCGCACGACGTGCTCGCGACGGCGCGGACGGGAGCATCGGCACAACGGTCCCTTACGCTGGCGGGTCAGCCTTCGCTCAACGCGGGCGGAGCGGCATGCACCGCGTTCAACACGGAGTGGTGCCTGGTCTGCGCGCCTCGCGCCGAGGACAGCGTGCTCTACCGTCTCGGGGCCCGCGAGCCCGTGCAGGACGCGCACCCCGACGTGGTCGCCGCGATGCACGCCGCGGCGATCGACGAGCTGGAGCTCCGCGGCGCCGACCCGCGCCGGCTCGCCCAGCTCCGCATGGGTCTCCCGGCCGACGCCAACACGGGCTCCCGGGGGCCGGAAGGCTACTATCAGTACTTCTTCCGCGCGGCTGAGCGCTGAGCGGAGAGACGTCACGGGCGGCAGCACCGCCGTTGGCGCCGGAGTGAAGATATGCGAGAAAATCTTCACTTTTCTGTTGACCTCTCCGGGATACAGGTTAAAAAGTTAACATTGACGACAAGGGCGCAGGCCAGTCGTCAGCCGACCGGCGGGGCGGTCCCGAATCGGTCGGGCCGGTTCAAACGCCCGGGGAGTTCATCATGGAATCGCATCCGATTCTCAGCCGGCGCGAGCGACAGATCATGGACATCGTCTACGCTCGCGGTACGGCGTCCGTCAACGAGGTGCTGAGCGACATTCCGGACCCGCCCTCGCGCGCCTCGGTGCGGACGCTGCTTCGCATTCTCGAGGAGAAGGGCCAGCTCCGGCACCGCAAGGTCGGTCGGGAATTCGTCTACAGGCCCGTCCGCGCCCGCAGGCGCGCCGGTCAGTCGGCCCTGCGGCGAGTACTGAGCACGTTCTTCGACGGATCGATGGAGGAAGCCCTCGCGGCGCACTTCGCCGATCCGGGCACCGACCTGACCGACGACGACATTCGCCGCCTCCGCAAGGTCATCCGTGAGGCGAAGGGAAAGGGGAAGAAGTCATGTTGATCTCGCTTGTGACGGACGGGCCGACCGCATCCGGAAGTTGCTGTGGCGCGGCGCTCGCGTCGACCGGCGGCATGACGGGCGCGGCGCTGCCGCTCCTGGCCGACGTGCTGATCAAGGGCGCCGTGGTTCTGCTGGCGGCCCGTCTCGCGATGTGGGCCATGCGGCGCCGCTCGGCTTCGGCGCGACACACGGTGCTCCTGGCGGCCTCACTTTCGGTGCTGTCGCTGCCGCTGCTGGCGGCGGTGCTTCCCGGCTGGGGGGTGCTCCCGTCCTGGCTGACGGTGTCTCCAGCCGGATCGGGAGGCGTCCGGGCGGCGGAGACGACCACGAGATACCCACCCGCCGGCGGCAGGGGGACGCCGGCGGGGTCATTCGACGAGGGGCCGCCGCCTCCAGGGACGAGCGAAGCAGGGGGCAAGCCGCCCGTCGCTCCGGAAGCGGACCAGGCAGCCGGGGCAATGGCATCAGCCGAACTCAACGGCTCTACACGTGACGCTCCGGATGCGAATTCAATCACCGGTGCAGACACTGTCCAAGGGACCTGGTCGAGGGCGGCGCCGGCAACCGCACCACCTCCCGACCCGAGCAGCGCACAAACACCGGGCGCTTTCGCTCTCGTGGCCGGCGCTGCGGGCGCAGTATGGCTGGCCGGGGCGGTCGCGGCGGTCTTACCGGTGCTCATCTCGGCCTTAATCCTCTGGCGGCAGGGCAGGCGAGCCCGTCGGTTGAGCAACGCCCGCGTTCAAGGCATGGCGGAAACAGTCGCCGCCGCCGTCGGGCTGCGTCGTCGGCCGTTGCTGCTGGTCGGAGATGCAACGAGCACGCCGATGGTCTGGGGTCTGCTGCGGGCCCGCGTACTACTTCCGGACGGGGTCGAGGACTGGTCTGACGCCCGCCTCCACGCCGTGCTGCATCACGAACTGGCCCACGCCGCACGCGGCGACGCCTGGAGTCAGCTCCTCTCGGCCGTCGCGAGGGCGTTGCATTGGGTGAACCCTCTGTCATGGTGGGCGCATCGTCGCCTGCTGGCCGAGGCCGAGCGGGCCTGTGACGACGCCGTTCTCAACGCCGGCGGAGAGGCCGAGCCCTACGCGCGCTTCGTGCTGGACGTGGCGGCCTCGACGCGCCGACGGGAACGGCGGGTCGGCCCGTGCGCCATCGCCATGGCCCGGCGCAGTCGCCTGGAACATCGTTTGCTGGCAATTCTGGACACCTCCTGCAGGCGCGGGCGCCTGACGGCGGCGGGCATCGCGACCGTGGTGTTGCTTTCGACGGCCCTGCTGCTGCCCCTTGCGGTTCTCCGCGCCGCCGACGACGTCGAAGATGTCTCCTGGAGCGGCGCGGCGCGCGCCGAGGCGAGCGATCGACCGACGATTGAACTGCCCGCGACGGTCTACGATGCCGATTTCGCCTCCGGCGCCGGACCGGAATGGCTGGACCGTTCGACGACCGCACCACCCGCCGGCGACGATCGCTTTCTCGGGACGTTCCGCAACGCCGTCAACGTGCTGACGCTCCGCGACCTGCCCGTTCACAGCCGCGTCCGCGTGAGCTTCGACCTATATGTCCTGCTGAGCTGGGACGGCTGGCTGGACGGTTGGGGGCCCGACACGTGGAGTCTCGATGTCGTCAACGGCCCGCGTCTGATCCGGACGACGTTCTCGAACGTCTACTCGCCGAACCGCCAGTCGTTCCCCTACGAATATCCGTTCAATCCCACCTGTGACAGTCGGACCGGGGCGGCGAAGGTCGGTTCCCTGGGGTACGTGCATGTCGGCGGCGCCCACTCCCCGGACACGATCTACCCGATGAGCTTCACCTTCCCGCACGACGGCGACGAGTTGAAGCTCCGGTTCGCCGTGGAGAACCTCATGCTCGGCGATGACGAGAGCTGGGGTCTGGACAACGTGCAGGTCGCCCTGATTCTGCGTGAGCGCGCACGCGCCGTCCGCG
>CAZADC010000062.1:0-8628 GCA_964483755.1 uncultured Planctomycetaceae bacterium
AAGCTCGGCCTGCGAGCGCTCGAACCCGACGATCCTGCCCTCATCGCGGCGCTCCTCGACTCCATGCGCGACGGGCAACTCGACTACACCAACACCTTCGTTCGCCTCGGCGACGCGCGTGTACTGCCAGTTGGACCCGCCGAAGGCGCCGATCAGCCCGGCCGCCTTGTGCTCGTTGAGCACCTCGACGATCGGCCCGACGGGCGCGGACGGATCGTCGCGGTGCAGAACGAAGATGTCGATGTGGTCGAACCCGAGTCGCGCCAGGCAGTCGTGCAGGTCGCCCGTCAGGTCGAACGGCGTAACCCGCCGCCGGGCGTCGTTGTGGTGGCAGCACTTGTCGAGCATGACCACCTTGTCGCGGATGCCGCGCTCGGCGACCCACCGGCCGAACGCGCGGTCGCAGTCGCCGCCGCCATAGATATGGCTCGAATCGAAGGTGTTGATCCCCAGCTCGAACACGCCGTCGAGCAGCTCGAAGCTCCACTCCAGCTTGTCGCCCGTGCCGATCATCATCAGCCCCTGGGCGATCCGCGACACCGGCTTGTCCACGCCGGGAACCTGACCGTACTTCATGCTCATCGGGGAACCTTTCCTGTCTGTGTGTCGATATGACCCGGATGGGGCGGTTGCCGGGAGCGGCACATCGGGCGGTCAGCCGCCCAGCTCCTGCTCGTAGCGCTTCATCGTCGCCAGCTCGCGCGGCAGGTGCTCGTTCCACGGCGTCCAGTTGATCCACTCGCCGCTGAGGAAGCCCTCGTAGCCGGCGCCGCGCAGCAGCTCGACGACGCGACGATGGTCGCAGACGCCTTCGCCGACGGGGCGAAGCTCCATCTCCCCGGCCGTGCCGTCGTGGAAGTGGACGTGCCGGACGTGCGGGCGGAGGGCCTCAAACGCCTGGTCCATCGTCGCCTTGCCCGTCCGCACCGGGTGCATGACGTCCCAGTTGCACCCGACGCGGGCGTGGTTCACGCGGTCCAGCACGGCCGCCACGTGCGACGGATCGCACCAGTCGTCGTGCGTCTCCATGCAGATCGTCACGCCGCGCCGCTGGGCCAGGTCGGTCAGGCGCGACAGGGCGTCGGCGACGGTCTCGATCGCCTGTTCGCGCGTCAGACCGTCGGGAACCTGCCCGCCGAACACGCGGATCGTCGGCGCGCCGACGTCGCCGGCGAGGTTGATCCGCTCGGCCGCGGCGGCGAGCGTCTCGTCCTGCCCGGCCGGGTCGGCGAAACGCAGGGACGTGGCGAGGCAGGCGACGGCGACGCCGGCCTGCGCTGCCTGCTCGCGGAGCGCGTCGCGCGCGTCGGCGTCGGCGGACGCCTCCACGCCGTGGGCGTGTCCGGCGTCCAGGCGCGGCTCGACCCCGTCGTATCCCAGCTCCGCTGCGGCGTTGAGCATGTCGGCCCAGCCCATCTCGGGCGTGGAGAAGCTCATGAAGGAGTATTTGAGCATGTCGGCTCCGTTGTGACGCGACGCGGGTTCGGTATCGGCGAATCGAATCGGGACATCGGGCGGCAATTCTGCGCCGACCGCCCCGGCGAGGCAAGCACGCGTCCGGGTTTCCGCGGGGTGGGCGCGCCCTGGCGAAGCGTTGTCGACCGCGTGGTCACGCGGTACGATGACTCCCCATGAGCCCAGCCGACGAGCATTCAACCGACCTGGTCGACACGGCGAGACAGCTTCTCGCGGCCGAGAAGCTCTTCGGCGGCGAGTTTCTCCCGGCCGATCGCGTGGCGCTGCCGGAATTCGAGCCGCCGCCGCGGGAGGACAGCTCGCCGGACGACCAGGCCGCCGCGCTGGCCGAGCTCGACGCCTCCGAGGTCCAGGTCTGCCGCAAGTGCGACCTGTGCAAGACCCGGACCACGGTGGTCTTCGGCGAGGGCAGCGCCTCGGCCGAGCTGGTGTTCGTCGGCGAAGGCCCGGGCGCCGAGGAGGACCGCCAGGGGCGCCCCTTCGTCGGACGCGCCGGCGAGCTGTTGACGAAGATGATCCACGCGATGGGCCTGACCCGCGAGGACGTGTTTATCTGCAACATGGTCAAGTGCCGCCCGCCGGGCAACCGCACGCCGAACCCGCCGGAAATCGAAAGCTGCTGGGGCTACCTGGTCCGCCAGCTCGAAATCATCCGCCCGCGGGCGATCGTCACACTCGGCAACCCCGCCACGCAGAACCTGCTGGACGTGCGCACCGGCATCACCCGGATGCGCGGACACTGGCGGGAGCTGCCGCCGATCGGCGACGGGCTCGGCGGCACGCCCGTCATGCCGACGTTCCACCCGGCCTACCTGCTGCGAAACTACAGTGTGGACACGCGGCGGAAGGTCTGGGCCGATCTTCAGGCCGTCATGAAGCTGCTCGGCCTGGAGCCGCCGACATCGTCCGACAAGGGCAAGGGCGCGACCTGACCCGACGCCCGGAGAGCGAACCGTCATGAAATTCGAGCACTTCGCCATGAACGTCCCCGACGCCGCCGCCCTGGCCGGCTGGTACGTCGAACACTGCCGCATGCGGATCGTCATCGCCCGCAGCGCCCCGCCGACGCGCTTTCTCGCCGACGCGTCGGGACGCGTGGTGATGGAGGTTTACACCAACCCCGACGCGCCGATCCCTGACTATGCCTCCCAGGCGTCGCTGCGGTTCCACTTCGCCTTCGCCGTCGACGACCCCGCCGCCGACGCCGAGCGCCTCTGCCGAGAAGGGGCGTCCGTCGAGAAGGAAGAGACGCTCGACGACGGGTCGCTGCTGATCACGCTGCGCGATCCGTGGGGCCTGCCGCTCCAGCTCTGCCGACGGACGACGCTGCTGGTCTGACAGGCGCGCGGCCGCATGGACCGACGCCTTCACGGAGACACGACGCATGGCCGACGACCCCCGCCACATCACGGAAGGCTTCGAAATTCCCTCGGAGGGCTACTGCGACCAGCCGTACGTCGTGAAGACCGACGACGGCGCCTGGCTGTGCGTCATGACGACCGGGCCGGGGCACGAGGGGCAGACCGGCCAGCATATCGTCTCGACGCGATCGACCGATCAGGGACGAACCTGGTCACCGCCGACGGACCTCGAGCCGTCCGACGGCCCGGAGGCGTCCTACGCCGTGCCGCTCATGGCGCCCGGCGGGCGGATCTACGCGTTCTACAACTACAACGCCGACAATCGCCGATGGGTCAGGGGCGATCCGGACGTGTTCCCGGACGGGCGGTGCACACGCGTCGATTCGCAGGGACAGTTCGTGTTCAAGTATTCCGACGATCACGGCCGATCGTGGTCGGCCAAGCGGTATCCGATCCCCGTCCGGGCCTTCGAGATCGACCGCGAGAACCCCTACGGCGGCGAGGTGCGGTTCTTCTGGAACGTCGGCAAGGCGTTCCTGCACGACGGGGCGGCGTACTGCCCGCTGCACAAGGTCGGCGGGTTCGGGGAAGGCTTCTTCGTCCGCAACGAAGGCGTCCTGCTGCGCAGCGAGAACCTGCCCCATGAAGCCGACCCCGAGAAGATCACCTGGGAGACGCTCCCGGACGGGGACGTCGGTCTTCGCACGCCGCCCGGCGGCGGGCCGATCGCCTCCGAGCACAGCTTCACACTGCTCTCCGACGGCAGCCTGTGCGCGGTCTATCGGTCGATCGACGGGTACCCCGTCGAGAGCTGCTCCCGCGACGGCGGACGGACGTGGTCGACGCCGCGCTACCGCTGCTTCGCCGACGGGCGGACGATGAAGCACCCCCGGGCGGCTAACTTCCACTGGCGGTGCGGCAACGGGAAGTACCTCTACTGGTTCCACAACCACGGGGGCGGGTTCGTCCGCGCCGCGGGCGGCCCGGCCGCGTACAACGACCGCAACCCGGTCTGGCTTTGCGGCGGCGTGGAGGCCGACACGCCCGACGGCAAGGCCATCCGCTGGTCCCAGCCGGAGATCGCGCTGTACGACGACGATCCGTACGTCCGCATGAGCTATCCGGACCTCGTCGAGGCGGACGGGCGGTACCTCCTCATCGAGACCCAGAAGTCCGTCGCCCGCGTGCACGAGCTTCCGCCGGAGATCCCCGAGTCGCTGTGGGCACAGTTCGACCCGCCGTCCGTCGCGCGGGACGGGCTCCTGCTGGAGCTTGCGGGCGACGTGCCCTCGGAAGTAGACGCCCCGGATCTGCCCGCCTTCACGGCCCGCGACACGTCGAGAAGCGATTTCGGGGGCAGGAGCCTGCGGACGGGCTTCGCGATCGACCTGTGGATCGATCCGGCCAGGACGGCCGCAGGCGAGCCGCTGCTCGACACGCGGACGCCCGACGGCGCGGGCCTGTGCCTTCGCGCCATCGACATGGGGCGGGTCGAGATCGTCCTCAACGACGGGCGGACCGAGAACCGCTGGACGAGCGACCCCGAGACACTCGCCCCGGGACAGCCGCGCCACGTGACGGCGATCGTCGACGCCGGCCCGCGGATCATCAGCTTCGTGACCGACGGGCGTTTCAACGACGGCTGCGAGTTCCGCCAGTTCGGATGGGGGCGGTTCAGCCCGCACCTTCGCGGCGTCGCCGGCACTGACAGGATGCGGATGTCGCCCGCCGTGCTGGCCTTGCGGGTATACGGCAGGGCGATCCGCGTCGGCGAGGCGGTCAACAACTTCCGGGCCGAGTCCTGAACCGGACGCAGCTTTCGCAAACCGTGCCGGCTAGAATGCCGCCCGGTACGGACAGGAATCCCATCACCCGAGGACGACATGAAGCTCTGTAACCGGCTGTACAACCGCATGGCTCTTGCGTGGCACCACGTGGAGTACGAGACGTTTCCCACGATCAACGGGCGGATCCTGATCGCAAAGTTCGCCGACGGCGGGACGATCCGCATCGGGCGGGACGTGGCGATCAACTCGTCCTTCCGCTCCAATCCCGTCGGCGGGCACCGCACCTGCCTGCTGATCAAGGGCCCCGACGCCCTGATCGAGATCGGCGACCGGGCGGGGATGAGCAACGTGATCATCGGCGCGTACGAGCACGTCCGCATCGGCGCCGACGTGAACCTCGGCGGCGGGGTGAAGATCTTCGACAACGACTTCCACTCGCTGATCTGGGAAGAGCGCAAGGCCGACGTGAACCTCAAGTCGCGCCCGGTGATCATCGAGGACCGCTGCTTCATCGGCGCCGACGCGATCATCATGAAGGGCGTGACGATCGGGGCCGAGTCGGTCATCGGCGCCGGCGCCATCGTCGCCCGCGACGTGCCGCCCGGGGAAATCTGGGCGGGCAACCCCGCGAAGTTCGTCAAGAAGCTCCCGACGGCGGAATCGTAGCCGCAGCCGCCGGCTGCAGCAAGTCGGAAAGCCGCAACGAAAGGAGGCCCCATCGATGCTGTACGGACAGGTGAACGTGCCGCTGGAGTTCAAGCTGGCGTCCGGACGTCCGGACGCAGTGGTTCCCGACGCGGTGGACGTGGACGTCGTCTTCGCCGACGGTGACGGGCGGGAATGGACCGTCCCGGCGTTCCGCAAGGACGAACGGGCCTTCGGCGTCCGCTTCGCCGCCCCGGCCGAAGGGGAATACACGTGGCGAAGCGCCTGCACGGACGCCGACGATCCGGGCCTGCACGGCCGCGAGGGACGGATCGAGATCGGCCCGTACACCGGGGCGAACCCGCTGTACCGTCACGGCCGGGTGCGGGCCGCCGCCGACACGCCGACCCTCGAGCACGCCGACGGCGAGGGCTTCCTCTGGCTCGCCGACACGTGGTGGATGGGTCTGGCGTCCCGGCTGGACTGGCCGGACGGCTTCCGCGAACTGGCGGCCGACCGGGCGCGGAAAGGCTTCAACGTCATCCAGCTCGTCGTGGGCCCGTTCCCGGACTTCTCCGCCACCGAGGCCGCCTTCGACCCGCAGCAGGCCAACGAGGGCGGCTGGTCCTGGGCGCCCGGCTGGGAGCGGATCAACCCCGCCTACTTCGACCAGGCGGACCTGCGGATCGCCAGGCTCGTCGAGCTAGGGCTCGTCCCGTGCATCGTCGGCACGTGGGGCTACTATCTGCCGACGATGGGCGTCGAGCGGGTCCGCCGACACTGGCGGAACCTGATCGCCCGCTACGCCGCCTGGCCCGTCGTCTGGTGCCTCGCCGGCGAAACGGCGATGCCGGCCTACCCCTGCCACGGCGACGACGCCGCATGGGAGCGGGAGTCGCGAATCCAGCGCGACGGCTGGACCGAGATCGCCCGCGCCGTCCGCGAGAGGGATCCGTTCGGCAACCTGATCACGACGCATCCGTCCTGCCCGAGCTTCTCGCGCCGCCAGCTCAACGAGCCCGACATGGTCGACCTGGACATGCTCCAGACCGGGCACGCGGGCTACTTCGCCCTCCCGTCGGTCGTGTCCGTGCTCGCCGAGGCGGTCGCCGAGCGACCCCGCATTCCCGTGCTCAACGGCGAGCCGTGCTACGAGGGGATCATGGGCGGCAGCGGACCGGAGATTCAGCGCTTCTGCTTCTGGGCGTCGATCACCGGCGGCGCGTGCGGGCACACCTACGGCGCCCAGGGCATCTGGGCGATGTCCTCACCCGACGAGCCGTTCCGCGGGACGACGCACGACTGGGGCCCGGGCTTCTGGCAGGACGTGATGCACTACGACGGCTCGCGCCAGGTCGGGCTTGCCAGGAAGTTTCTGCTCGGTCTGCCGTGGCGGCGATTCACCCCGCTGGATCAGCCGCACCTGCCCGAGGGCCGTCTGGGCGCGTACGTCTGCGGGGACGTCGACGCGGCCGTCATCTGCTACCTGCCGGTCAACTGCGTCCAGCCCGAGATGCTCGGCATGCTCAGGCATCCGTGGTGGGGCGCCGACGCCGCGCCGCTGACCCTCGCCCCGGACCGCTCCTACGCTGCGAGCTGGTTCAACCCCCGCACGGGCAAGCGGACGGAGATCGGCAGGGCGACGACGGACGCGGAGGGGCTCTGGACGCCGCCGGACAAGCCGGACAAGACCGACTGGGTTCTGGTGCTCGTGGCGGATACGCCTGCGTAGAAACCGCCGCCGCACACCGGGCGGGACTGACAGTTGTCCGTCGACCATCGGCCAGTGACGGGGCACTCGCTGCTGACTACCGGCTACGGGCTACGCTACGCCGCGTGTGAATCTCCGATCCGCTCGCGCACTGTCGGCGTCAATTCGGCACGCCGCCGTGCTTGAAGACGCGCCAGAAGCCCCAGGAGTAGCGGTCGTTGTTGGGGTAGTAGTACAGTGGATTGCCGGCATGCCAGTAGTCCCATCGGTCCATGTCGGAATAATCCACGATCGATTCGATCGACCCGTCGGAGAAGGCGATGTTGATCTCGGAGTCGAACGCCGGGCCGTGGTGGGTGCCGTAGTCGATCTTCTCGGGTTTCCCCGACGGGGAACCGAAGGCGTTGACCGCCTCGGCCATGATGATCTGCCGCCCGGTGAAGATCGCGCTGAAGTGCCAGTCCTTGATGTAGAAGTTGCTCGTGTGGCTGTGGGTGTGCAGGGCGTAGTTGCCCCACATGTATGTGTAGGGGCCGGGATAGGTCGTGTCCCGCAGCCAGGTCTCCGGCGACAGGTGCAGGCGCTCGGACATCTTCTCGGCGCGGTCGGGCGCGTGCGGCATGCGGAAGCCGGGACAGACCAGGATGCCCGTCTGCTCCAGCGCCCCGTCGGCGGCGAGGTGTCCCGGCCAGCCCCAGCTGTACTGCCCGCCGTTGCGCCACGTCGCGGACTTTACGAGGTTCAGGCGGTCGGCGTCCGAGGGCACCCAGTACTCGTTGTTGTCGTCCACGTAGATCATGCAGGCCATCGAGAGGTTGCGCATGTTCAAGCGGCACGTGACCAGGCGCGCGTATTCCAGTGCCTCGCGCAGGCTCGGCACGAGAATGGACACGAGCAGCGCCAGCACCGCGATGACCACCAGCAGTTCGATGAGCGTGAAACCACGCCTGCTCACAGGGCGGGACTGGAACTCGGCGGACCGACCCGCGGAGCCGGCATCGCGCCGAATCCTTGGGTTTCTGGAAAGACCGTCCATGATGTGACTCCGTCGAAGAGTGCGATCAGACGTACCGGGCCAAGGCCTGACAGGCGATGATCTCAACCGGCGTTCCGGTTTCAGTATACCATCCGGTGCCGGAACGGATCGAGAGAACTTTGCTTGCTCGATTTCGCAGCGGCCTCCTTGACACGGGACCACCTCTTCGAGTCGTACCGGTCCGCGCGGACGCCGTCGTGGTTAGACCACACGAGGAGATACGACATGACCCCGACAACGTCCGCCGCCGGCCCGAACCCGTCCAACGACTCGCCCGACCTCCACGCCTCCGCCTTCGCCGACCCCTCCGCCCGACTCATCGGTAACGTCCGGGTAGGTGCGGGCGCCTTCGTCGGCCCGATGGCGGTCCTCCGCGCCGACGAGGCAACCGCCGAGGGTGACGTCCGCCCGATTGTGATCGGGCCCGAATCCAATATCCAGGACGGCGTGATCGTCCACGCACTCAAGGGCAGCGCAGTCACCGTCGGCCGGGGGTGCTCGATCGCCCACGGCGCCGTCGTTCACGGACCGGCCGACATCGGCGACGGCTGCTTCGTCGGCTTCCGGGCCGTCGTCTTCGACGCGGTGCTGGGCGACGGCGCATTCGTGGGC
>CAZADC010000062.1:8638-12830 GCA_964483755.1 uncultured Planctomycetaceae bacterium
GTACGCCTGCCCCCGGGCGCCGTGGTCGCTCCGGGGCTGGTCGTACTCGACCAGGACCAGGCGGACGCCCTGCCGCAGGCGAACGAGAGCCAGAAGGCCTTCATGAGGGACGTTGCCGCCACCAACGTCGAACTGGCGGCCGGATACAACCGCCTCCGAGCGGAGTAGGTCCGCGCGCCCTGACGCCCGACTCTCGCCGTGCGCGATCTTTGAATCTCCCGTTCCGGCCGGTACGATGCGCCGCCCGACCCCAATGCGCCCGCAGGAGGCAGAATGCCGAGTGACCGTGACATCATCCGCGAGGCCGCGCGCCGCCTCGTCGAGATCGCCGAGACCGACGTCAACCGCCGCCGCCGCGAGCTGTGGCGGAAACACAACGCGCTGCGCGGCGAGCGCCCGATGGTGCTGGCGGAACCGGGCGGCGTGCTCAACGAGCTGAATCCCGAGCTGGACCTCCAGTGCGCCGGCGAAAATGCCCGCGGGCTCGAGTGGCAGCTGAAGTTCCGCGCGTGGCACTTCGAGAACATCGCCGACGACGCCGTCGTCGAGCCGGTCCTCAACGTCGGCTGGAATGTCGACGTCAGCGGGTACGGCGTGCAGGAGCAGATCACCCGTCCGGACGAGTCGGACGGGCGCCGCGGGAGCATAATCTGGGACGCGCCGATCAAGGACATCGCCCGCGACTTTCACCTGCTGCAGAAGCGCACGTTCTCGGTCGACCGCGAGGCGACGCTCCGCCGCAAGGCCGAGCTGGAAGAGCTCGTCGGCGACATCCTCGACGTCCGCATCCGCGGGAGCTTCTGGTGGACGCTCGGGCTGACCTGGGCGGCGATCCGCCTGATCGGGCTCGAGAGCCTGATGCTGTTCATGTACGACGACCCCGACGGGCTGCACCGCCTGATGGCGTTCCTCCGCGACGACCACCTCGCCTTCGCCGAATGGCTCGAGCGCGAGGGCCTGCTGACGCTCAACAACGAGAACGATTACGTCGGCTCGGGCGGACACGGGTACACCGACGAGCTGCCGAAATCCGACATCGGCCCGGAGGACCCCGCGCGCCTGCGCGACCTCTGGGTGCTGTCCGAGTCGCAGGAGACTGTCGGCGTCGGCCCGGAGATGTTCGACGAGTTCGTCTTCCGCTACCAGCAGCCCATCTGCGAGCGGTTCGGGCTGACCTACTACGGCTGCTGCGAGCCGGTCCACACGCGGTGGCACGTCATCCGGCGCCTGGGCAACCTGCGCACGGTGTCGATCTCGCCCTGGTGCGACCAGTCGATCATGGCCGAGCAACTCGGGAGGGATTACGTCTTCGCCCGCAAGCCCGCCCCGTCGCTGATCTCGACGGCGCGCTGGGACGAGGCCGCCATCCGGGCGGACATCCGCGAGACGCTCGATGTCGCCGACGGGTGCGAGATCGAGTTCGCCATGAAGGACGTCCACACGCTCAACGACGAACCGTGGCGGCTCGGGCGATGGGTCCGGCTCGCACGCGAGACAATCGACGAGCACGCGAAGAGCCCGTCGGGATGACTGAGCTGCGGGGCCTCTTGCATCGGATGATCGGAGCGAATAGAACGTCCGCGTGGAAAGGCAGGGCTGAACCATGCCTCACGCCGGCTTGATCGCTCTCGCAATCGCCGGGCTGGTCGCGCTGCTGGTCGGGGTGAAGTATCTGGTCCGATGGATCGGCTTCCCCTGCCAGTTCTGCATGAAGAAGGTCATCCAGTTCACTCAGCTCCCGCAAGCGGACCAGGCGAGCATCCTCCGCTACTTCCGCGAGCACGAAGGCCGGGACCCGGACCGGTCCGGCCTGTTCGTCTGCACACACTGCCGGACGGTGCACGACGACTTCTCCGGCGAGCTGGCCTCTCGCGACGTGGACCGTTACGGCTGCCGGACGTTCTGCAAGGTCTGCGGGCGGCTGCTCACCGGCTGCGAGCCGGACGCGGGTATGGTCGCGTGCAGGCACTGCGGGACGCCGTACGAGTGGCGGACGGACGAGGCGTCGGGCTACCGCTTCTTCATGCCGCCGCGCGACGCCGTAGTCCTTGAGACTCCCCCACCATACGCGGACTCCTGATAGCGTCGCCTGCTGCGGGTCCGAGGCGCGACCATCGCCGGACGCGGAACGCATCGGCCTCCCGATGGGCCAGCGGCCTTCGCCCGGCTTTGGCCGGTTGACCCCGCCGCAGCGGGCGATATAATCCAATGGCAGACTGCAAGGCACCGGACGAAGGAGCCCCATGCGGACGCGCGAGCGACATCCCGGCCGATCGTCGAACCGGACATCCGGCGAGCGGCCCGTCCGCGCGCGCATGATTGTCGGCCCGTCGGTCCGCGTGCCTTAGGGCGACGCTTGCCCGCGCCGCATCCCCAGCGCCCTGAGGCTGACGTTTCAGGGCCTTCTTTGTTTGCAGAACGTCCGCACCGTCCGCAAGGCCGGGGCCGGGCGACCGGGAGATACCGATGCCGAAGAACGAGAAGAGCTACAAGGACACCCTCAACCTGCCGAAGACGACCTTCGACATGCGGGCCGGGCTGCTCAAAAAGGAGCCCGCCATCCAGCAGCGCTGGGATGAGCAGCACCTCTACCGGCAGGTCCGCGAGTCGCGCGAGGGCGCCGAGCGGTTCGTCCTGCACGACGGCCCGCCATACGCCAACGGGAACATCCACATGGGCACCGCGCTGAACAAGGTGCTCAAGGACGTCGTCGTCCGCTGGGCGACGATGGCGGGCCTCGACGCGCCGTATGTGCCCGGCTGGGACTGCCACGGACTGCCCATCGAGCAGAAGGTCGTCGACGAGCTCGGCGCCGACGCCGCCTCGATGGACGCGACGGACATCCGCCGCCGCTGCCGCGAGTACGCCGAGAAGTTCGCCGCCGTCCAGTCCGAGCAGTTCCGGCGCCTGGGCGTGATCGGCGAGTTCGACGACCCGTACATCACCATGACGCCGCAGTACGAGGCCGACGTGCTGGAGGTGTTCGCCCGCCTGGTCGAGCGGGGCGTCGTCTACCGCCAGCTCAAGCCGGTGCACTGGTCGATCGAAAACCGCACCGCCCTGGCCGACGCCGAGCTGGAGTACCACGACCGCGAGGACCTGAGCATCTACGTCGCCCTGCCGGTCACCGACGGCGCCGCCGCGCTGAGTGACGACGAGAACGAGGACGTCCGCCTGGTGGTCTGGACCACCACGCCGTGGACGCTCCCGGCGAACCTTGCCGTCGCCGTCCACCCGGACTTCCAATACGCCCGCGTCCGCGTGGAAGGCGACGCCGGACCGCTCACGCTCGTCATCGCCGGTGAGCGCCGCGAAGCGGTCCTGGCCGCCGTGGCGAGGCAGCGCGGGACCGACGCCGTCGAGCACGAGGTGCTGGGCACGATGACCGGCCGGGAGCTGCTGGAGACCGGCGTGCAGTACGCCCATCCGCTGATCGACGGAAAGAGCTGCCCGGTCGTCGCCGCCCCGTACGTCACGCTCGAGGACGGCACCGGGCTGGTCCACACCGCGCCGGGGCACGGGATCGAGGACTACGGCACGGCCCTGCGGTGCGGGCTCGACATCTGCTGCCCCGTGCAGGACGACGGAACCTTCGACGACACCGCCCCCGAGTGGCTGCAGGGCGTGAGCGTGTGGAAGGCCAACGACGCCGTCGTGGAGCGCCTTCGCGACACCGGGCTGCTTGCAGCGGCCGAGACGATCACCCACAGCTATCCGCACGACTGGCGGTCGAAGACGCCGACCATCTTCCGAGCGACCGAGCAGTGGTTCGTGGGCGTCGACCGGCGCCTGGAAGGCGTCGCCGGCACGCTTCGCGAGATGGCGATGGAAGCGACCCGTCGGGAGGACCCCGACGAGGGCGGCATCCGTTTCATCCCCGCCTGGGGTCGCAACCGCATGGCCGGCATGCTGGAGTCCCGCCCGGACTGGTGCATCTCGCGCCAGCGGGCGTGGGGCCTGCCGATCCCGGCGTTCTACAACGAAGACGGCGAGGTGCTCCTGACGGCCGACAGCGTCCGCGCCGTGGCGGCCGTCGTCGCCGAGAAGGGCTCCGACGCGTGGTTCGAGCTTTCCCCGGGCGAGCTGCTCGCCGGATACGACCCGGTCGATGACGACGCCGTCGAAACGCCCGACGCCTTCACGCCCGAGAAGCTGACGGCCGGGCGCGACATCTTCGACGTGTGGTTCGAGT
>CAZADC010000063.1:0-12810 GCA_964483755.1 uncultured Planctomycetaceae bacterium
TCCCGCCCCCGGCTGTCGACGTCGGCGATCGCGTCGTATTCGAGAATCGCCTCGGCCGCCTCGTCGCGGTCGTCCGGCAGCACGACGACGTCCAGGTCGCCGATCGTCTCCTTGCCGCGGCGGAAGCTTCCGGCGACCTCCCACTTGCGGATCGCCTCGATTCCGTCCAGGTGACGCCGCAGCGACTCCACGTGGTCCGACGCCTCCTTGCACCCGATGCGTCCGGACGTGGTCGCCAGCGTGCCGATGCCCCGCAGGATCTTCTCCTCGGTCCGCTCGCCGAAGCCCTCGATGTCGCGGATTCTCCCGGCCTCGGCCGCGTTCTTCAGCCCGTCGAGCGAGTCGACGTCCAGCGCCTCGTAGAGCTTCATCGCCTTGCGCGGGCCCATGCCCTCGACCCGCATGATCTCCGCAAGCCCCCGCGGCAGCGCCTCGCGAAGTTCCTCCAGGCGGGTGCAGGTTCCGGAGTCGAGAATCTCGTGGATCTTCTCGGCCGTGCTCTTGCCGATGTTGGGCAGCTCGTCCAGCGATTCCCCCTCGGCCGCCATGTCCTCCAGGCGCCGCGACAGGTCGCGGATCGTCCGCGCCGCAGAGCGATACGAACGGATGCGGAACTCGTTCGCCTCCTGCAGGTCGAGCAGGTCGGCGATCTCGTCGAAGATGTCGGCGATCTGTGCGTTTTCCATGTCCGGTCGAACTCGGGGTGCGAGACCTCCCCTCGCCACGCGGTGTCATTCTATGCGCGTCAGCTTTTTCAGGTCCGCGCGCAGGCGCCGCTCGATGTGGGGGAAGCGCATCCCGGCCGTGGGGTGGTAGGTCGGAAGCAAGCGGATATCCCCGCGGCGTCTGATTCGGCCGTGGACGTCGGCCAGGTGCGGTTTCTCGCCCAGCACACACTCGATCGCCGTCAGGCCGAGCAGGACGATCACCGTCGGGCGGACGCACTCAATCTGCCGGGCCAGCCAGGCCTCCCGGCAGGCCGTCAGCTCGTCGCGGCGCGGGTCGCGATTGCCGGGCGGGCGGCACTTGACGCTTGACGTAACGAACAGCTCCTCGCGGCGGAGCCCCACGTCCGCAAGCACTTTGTCGAGGAATCCGCCGGAGCGTCCGACGAACGGTCGTCCCTCGGCGTCCTCCTTCTCGCCCGGTCCCTCGCCGACGAACATGATTGCGGCGTCGGCGTCGCCCTCGCCGGGGACGGCGCGAGTCCGCGTCTCGTGCAGCCGGCACCTGCGGCATCGGCGGATACCGCCCGCCAGACGGCGCAGCTCTTCGGCTCGCTCGCGGGCGCTCATGCGCTCACGCCTTCGGCTGGCACGCGGGGCAGAACCACGACGTGCGGCCGCTTACGGTCACGCTGTCCAGCTCGCCCCCGCACCGTGGGCAGGGCTCATCGGGGCCGCGCCCGCCAAGCAGCCAGCTCCGCGGCGCCTTGTGCCCGTTGCCTCCCTTCGTCGCCGCCACGCGAAGCACACGTCGCATCGCCCCGGCGACGTCGCGGAGGCGCGAATCGTCAAGGTCGCGGATCTTCGCGGCCGGGTGGACGCGGGCCTGGAAGACGATCTCGTCCGAGTAGACGTTGCCGATCCCGGCGAGGATCGACTGGTTCATCAGCGCGCTCTTGATCGCTCCGCGGCGCCCCTTGAGCAGCTCCATGAACGCATCGGCGTCGACGTCGAGGGCGTCCGGGCCCAGGTCGCGGGCGTCGGCGAAGGCGTCCGGGGCGTCGGTCCACGAGGCCCGGCCGATCATCCGCTGTGAAATGATCGCCAGGCAGCGATCGTTCTCGAAATGCAGGGCCAGACGGGTGTGCTCGGGCAGGTCGCCGTCGTCGGCGCCGTAGTCGAGCTGCCCGGTCATGCCGAAGTGCAGGACGAGCCAGCCGTCGGAGCTCAGCTCGACGAACAGCCATTTCCCCCATTGTCGCGAGCCGGTCAGCTTCGCGCCCTTGAGGCGTCGCTGCAGCCCGCGGCGGGAGACGTCCCGGATGAAGCGTTCGTCCCGGCAGGTCGTGGAGCCGATCCGCTGGTGCAGCGATGTGGCGTCCAGGTACTGTTTGAACCCGGCGACGTCCGGCAGTTCGGGCATGATCGGTCTCCCGTCTTGGCGGTCAGGCGTGTCGCTGTTCGTGAGCCATGGTATGCGCCGGCGACCCGTCGCCGGGCTTCCGGGCCGTAGAATGGTGGGAAAGCGGCAAGGCGCTGCGAATCCCGGATGGCGCCTGGCAGGTGCGGCGAAGTGAAAGGACACCCATGCTCATCGCAACCGGATCGGCAGTGTATCGCGCGAGCACCCCGGCGGCAGGCGCCCCGGATGAGCCGCTCTTCCGGGGCGAGGGCGTCCGCTGCATCGCGGCGGGGGATGCGTCGGCTTTCGTGGCGTTGGAAGACGGAGAGGTCCGCCGGATCGCCGACGGGGGCGACGCGACGGTCTGCAGCAGCGTCGGCGAGCCGATCGAGAGCATGCTCATTCTGCGCGAGGAGCCGGAGGAACTGCTGATCGGGACGGTCGGTGCGCATCTGCTTCGCGTGGCGGACGGCGAAGCCGAGAGGGTGGGGAGCTTCGACGCCCTGGAATGCCGCGACGAGTGGCACACGCCGTGGGGCGGACCGCCGGCCGTGCGGTCCCTCGCGGCGACGCCGGACGGGTGGGTCTACGCCGACATCCACGTCGGGAGCATCATGCGCAGCCGCGACGGCGGGCGGACGTGGTCGCCGGTGACGCCGGAGCTGAACGAGGACGTCCACCAGGTCGCCGCGTGCAGGTCCGCGCCGGATCGCGTCTACGCCAACACCGCGAAGGGCGTGTACGTCAGCGACGACCGCGGCGAGACGTGGGCCCACCGCGCCGACGACCTCGACTGCCGCTACGGCAGGGCGATCGCCGTCGCGCCGGACCGACCGGACCTGCTGCTCGCGACGGTCAGCGACGGCCCGCACGGCGACAACGTGCACGGCCAGCTCTGGCGCAGCGTGGACTGCGGGCGGACCTGGCGTCACGTGTGCGACGGGTTTCCGGACTCGACGCGGGAGAACATCAACACGCACCACGTCGCGTTCGCCCGCGACGGAACCGCGTATGCGCTGGCGGACGGGATCCTGCACGTCGGCCGCCAGCGGGCGAGGCGATGGGAGCCGGTCTGGGACGCGCCCGACGATCCGCTCATGCTCGCCTCGGCCGTGACGTCGAAACGTCGGGCGCCAGCGCCCGGCTGCGAGTGACCGCACGGCGCGCAACGGATTCACTCCCGTTGCGCGCGGAACGACCGCGAAACACAGCCGCCGACCGTACGCCCACTTCGCCCTTCCGCTGGATGGCTTCGGCCTTTCGCGTTGAAATCGAACAGCGATCTGCACGCCCTTGCATCTTCCCTCCACGGCGATCTGATTGGTTGATCGTGTGGCGGTTCACCCGAGGCCGAAGCCGGACGCCCCATGGACGAAGGCTCGAAGAGCCGACACGTACGGCGAGCCGACCGACGAGCACCACGTCGACACAGCGCCGTCGCGGGAGCGCTTGCACACCCGCCGGGCCCGCGCATAATGACGCCCCGCCGTCGGACGCCCGACCCGGCCGACAACCGTTTCGTTTGTGCAGGAGCCCCCCGGACATGCAACTGACCGATCACCCCCGCCTGCTCATCGGACCTCACGAACTCGCACGCCTCGCCGAGCCACCGCGCCGCGAGCTGCTGCGCATGGCGAGCGCCGCCTTGGACACTGCGGCCGACGAGGCGCTCGAAGGGCCCGTCTTCGACTATCCGCGGAAGAGCCACAACGCCCTGCTGCAGCGGGCGCGGAAGATGCAGACGCGCGTGATCTCGCTGCTGACCCGCTGGAAGCGCGACGGCGATGACCGCGATCGGGCGGCCGTCATCGAACACGTCGAGGAGATGGACTGCTGGGAGTGCTGGTCGTGGATCGCGATGCGCGCGGGCGACACGCGGAACGAGGCGATCTTCGATCTCAGCTACGGCGAGAACTCCGCCACGCTGGCGCTCGCCTACGATCTGCTGTTCGACACGCTGGACGCCCGGCGGCGGGCATGGTTCCACGACGTCGCCGCGCGGCGGTCGCTGCGCCCGTTCCTCGTGCGGGCGAGCCGGGAGCCCGTCTCCTGGTGGCTGGACCACCCCAGCTCGAACTGGAACACCGTCTGCGCGGGCGGCGCGGGAATGCTCGCCACGGCGATGGCGGAGGACCTGCCCGAGGCGCCCGAGGTGATCGAGCGGGTCGAACGGTCCTTCGATCCCTACATGAAGAGCCTCGACACCACCGACGGCGGCTGGCCCGAAGGCATCGGCTACTGGAACTACGGCATGCGGTACGCGTTCATGTACCTGCTCAGCCGGGAGCGCGCCACCGGACGACCGCACCCGCTGATGGAATCCCCCGCCGTGCCCAGGACGCTGCGCTTCCCGCTGGACTTCTGCCCCAACGGGGTGGCCTGCAGCTTCGGGGACGTCAACGGCTGGACCCCGCTGCCGTTCCACTACGCGGCGGCCGAGCGGCTGGGCTGCGAGGACGTGCTGGCGGCGCTGGACCACCATCTCGCCGGGCAGGACCGCATCCCCGGCGGATGGGCGGCGCCCGCGGAGCTGCTGCTGATGCACCCGCGGCGCGAACCGGCCGACGAGGCGGAATCGCGCGACGTGGCGCGGATCTACCACGGCATCGACTGGGCCCTGCTGGCCGACCGCATGCCGTCGCCGGGCCTCTACGCATCCATCCGCGGCGGCTCGACGAAGGTTCCCCACGCCCACCTGGACCTGCTGAGCTTCCACTGCGTCGCCGGCGACGAGGCGATGATCGTCAGCCAGGCGCCGCGGGGATACCTCGACAGCACCTTCTCCGCGCGACGATGGGATCTGTACGGCATGGCGCCCGACTCGAAGAACGGGATCCTCATCAACGGCGTCGGCATCGAGGCCGGATCGAGCGTCCTGACGACGCCGATTCAGGTCGGCGAGGCGACCGGCTTCCGGCTCGACGCGACGCAGGCGATGGGCTCGCACCGCGAGGCAGGACCGGTGGCCGCGTTCTGCGGACGGGCTTTCCTGCTCCTGCCCGGTCCCGCGCTGCTGATCGTCGACGAGACCGATCTGCGCTTCCCCGGCCTGGTCGAATCGCGGATGCATACCTTCGCCGACGTCGAGGCGGGCGACCGCTCGGCCGTGCTGACCGGTCAGCGGCAGCGGCTCCGCGTGTCGCTCGCCTGCGACCGCGAGGCGCGGTTCCTCGTCGCCGGCAGCGCCCCCGTCCATCCGGTTCCCGGCCCGAGCGTCCTGCGGTGGTGCCTGCCCCGCCCCGACGACGGCGCCCGCACCGCCTGCCTCCTGACGGCGGGCGACGCGCCGACGAGCGTCGACCTCTCCGGCAACGAGGAGAAGACCGTCGTCCGGGCCGCGTGCGCCGGACGGGAACTGACGCTGGAGTTCGGCCGCCATCTGACGGTGTGACGGGTCGAGTTGGTAGCGTGCGCAGGACGTGCAAATCGCCGTCTGATTTGCACGCGGAACCACGCATGAGCCCGCGAGATTGGTTGTCCTGATTCCGCGTGCAGCCGCAACAGCTCGGCTGCACGCCCTGCCGCTGAACCGGCAACAGCGCGCACCCCTACAGCGGGACGACCTCCTGGATTCTCGGCCAGACGGTCAGGTCCTGGATCGCCAGGTGCTCGGGGAGCGTGGCGATGTCGACGACGATCTTTCCGAGCTCTTCCGGCTGGATGCACCGCGCGGCGTCCTCGGGCGACTTCGCCGGCAGCCCGGCCGAGGGGGCGAAGTCCGTCGCGCCCCAGGAGGGAATCAGCGTCGTAACCCGCACGCCCTTCTCGCGCAGCTCGGCGTAAAGGCAGTCGCTCAGCAGGCCCATTCCCGCCTTGGCGGCCGAGTACACCGCAAAACCCGGCCAGCCCTGGCGGGCGCACACGCTGGACACGTTGACGATCGTCCCGCTTCCCTGCTCGCCCATGATCTTCGCCGCCCGCCGACAGCCGTAGATGGCGCCGGTGAGATTCACGGCGATGCTGCGGGCGATCTCCTCGTCGGTCTGCTCGGCAAGCGGGGCGATGCGAATGCCCGCGCCGGCGTTGTTGACCAGCACGTCCATCCGCCCGGCCGTGGTGACTACCTCGTCGACAAGCTTGTCCCAGTCGTCGGGACTCGTCACGTCGGCGACGATCGGGTGCGCCCCGGTGCGCTCGGCCGCGGCGGCGAGCTCCTCCTCGTGGCGCGCGGTGATCCACACCTGCGCCCCCGCCTTGCGGAGCCGGGCGGCGATGCCCTCTCCGTATCCCTTCGAGCCGCCGGTCACCACGGCGGCGCAATCTGTCAGATCAGACGGCATGGGAGTCTCCTTCGAATTCATCCAAACGGGCGGCTTCGCTCCTACTCGATCCGGAAGTCGTGCCGCATCACCGGCTCCGGCCCGGAGTAGAACTTCACCTGGTACTGTCCGGGCCCGCCGCCGGCGGCGGCGATCTCGCTGGGGTTGAAGGTGTATCCGAAGCCCTCGTACTGGGCGTCCCAGACGATCTCCTTCTCGGCGAGATCCCTTCGCTGATCCTTCCGGACGATCGTCAGGCGGAAGCGGTTGCGATCGCAGCAGGCCGGCAGCTTCAGCACCACGTACATCTGGTCTGATTCGCGGCTGAACGTGTCCGACCAGGTCCACTCGTTGTCGTAGAGCTCGGTCGCAGTGCGGAGCGCCTCGGAGGGCTTGACCTCGATCTGCTTGCGCACCGGCGCGAACTGCTCGACGATCTGCCGCACGACGCTTTCGGTCGCCCGGTTCGCGCACCCGAAGCGATCGAGCTTCGGCGGCGACCCCTCGGCGTAGTAGGTCGCCGACGCGGGCGAGGAGGTCGCGTGGATGGTCGACCCGTCGGCCACGCGGATGAGAGCTGCCGTCGCGGCCACCGTCGATTCATTGCGCGTGTGGGTGTAGGTCCGATACCCGGCGATGTACGACTGCCCCGTGTTCTTGTTGTAGGCGTAGATGGGGTCCCGCTTGCGCTGGGAATTGCTCGTCGCCGAGTAATTGGTCACCGTGCCGACGAGGATCGCCTGGACCTGCGTCTGGTTCTGGAAGGCCTTCGCCGCCGCGGCCGGATCGCCCGCCGAGGCGAGGCGCAGGTCGCTTTCGTCCATCAGCGCGCTCAGGTCGTTGCGGTTGTAGACCTTGTATGCCTGATTGGCCATCAGCGCGGCCGCCACACGGTCGGAGACGACGTTCTCGGCGTTCCTCCACCCCGACCCGTTGCGGAACGGGACCACGGCGATCGTCTTCAGGTCCGGCGTGTAGAAGGCCGGGTACTGCGTAATCACGATCTTCTCGCTGCACCCCGCAAGCGCCGCCGAGGCGATCAAAATCAAAAGCAGGACCCGCCCGAGGGAAACGCGCCGATCGAGCATGTCACCATCTCCTTTGTGTCACGAAGTGTCACGAAAACCGGAAGTCCGGGTGCCGCGGGTATAATAGACAAAGTTCGCAGCGCCTTGCCAACCCCCGGCCGTGGATTCGCGTCGGCGTCCGTTCTTGCAGACCGCGGCAGCAGCGGTAAACTCGGGCTCGTGGAATTCGGCGCACCGTCCCGTCAACCGAAGGAGTCTTTACCATGTCCGCAGCGCTTCGCCTCCTATCCGTCTTCATGCTGGTCTGCCCGCTCTGGACGATCCGTGCCGCCGGAGCGGACGACGGCGCCGACCTCGGCAAGATCGAGAGCACGTGGGCGGGCAAGCTCGCCGTCACCGGCGCGTTCTTCGAAAAGCCACTCGGCGACGTCTACGCCGACGAGTCCGAACCGAAGGTCAAGGACGCCGGCGACGGCAGGCACGTCCTGAGCTTTCCCTGGGGCGAGGTGGCGGTGACCTACGAGGCCGTCGAAGGCATCGCGGCCGAGCGGCGGATCAACGTCAGCGTCGAGACGGTCGTCCGGTCCGGCAGCGACCCGCTGGTGGGCCTCCACCTGCAATTGGGCGAGCTGGCGTTCCCCGCCGAGCCGAAGCTCCGCAACCGCAGCTTCCTGTTCTACACGAAGGGCGACGCCGCGCACAACATCGGCCAGCCCGGCGTGATGGTCGCCGCGTGGGACGGCGGGAAGGTCACCCTGTGCAACGAGCAGTTCCGGCGTCCGCTGGCGTTCGGGTTCGGCCCGGCCGGCGAGGACAAGAAGACGCGTCCGGTGCTGGTCTACACGTCCCGGCATCCGTCCACCGGGGAGCGCTACCCGTTCATCGAGCGCCCGATCCACCCCGGCGGGCGGGACGTCTACGAGCTGTCGATCCGCTTCGGCGGCGGCGACGTCGCGGTCAACGACATGACGGCGGACCTGTACCGGCGGTTCGGCGAGACGTACCCCCACGAGCTGGAATGGCCGGACCGCCGGCCCATCGGCGCCCTGTTCATCAGCCGGGCGCACCAATCGCTGGAGGAGAACTGGCCGAAGAACCCTCGCGGCTGGCTGAACGCGAAGGACCTGGACATCACCACGGAGGAGGGGCGCGCGGAATTCAAAGATCGCGTGATGAAGTGGGCGGGCAACGTCGCCCGCATCGGCAAGGAGATGAACGCCCAGGGGGTGGTCCTGTGGGACCCGGAAGGCCAGGAGTACCCGCACATGACCAGCTACCTCGGCGATCCGCGCAGCATCCCCGAGGAGATGGATGCGATCATCGACGAGTTTTTCAAGACGATCCGCGACGCCGGGCTCCGCACGGGCGTGTGCATCCGCCCGCAGCGCCCGATGCGCCCAGCGTACGGCCCGATGGTCCAGCAGATCGGCTTCAAGGATCCGCAGGCCCGGTTGGCGAACCTCTCCGCGAAGATCGAGTACGCGAAGGAGCGCTGGGGCTGCACGCTGTTCTACATGGACTCGAACGTCGTCTACGCGGGCGACCCGGTGAAGATCCCCGGCGTCTCGGGATACTCGGCCTACATCGACGCCGACGTGCTGCGGGCCCTGACGCTCAAGCACCCCGACGTGCTGATCATGCCGGAGTGGGAGTGCCTGCGGACGTATGCCTATACGGCACCGTACGATCAGCTCAACTACAACAAGCGGGTCACGCCGCCCGAGGACGTCAGGCTGACCTACCCCGACGCGTTCTTCGTCAACCGCGTCGACGCCAAGAGCGCCGCCGAGCACCGCGAAGGACTCGTCAGCTCCGTCGAGCAGGGCAACATCCTGTACTACTCCGGCTGGTACGGGGCGAAGGAGAACGACATCGTCAAGGCCGTCTACGCCGAGGCGGACAAGGGCGCGTCGCTTTCGCCGGGCGAGGAGACCCGGAAACAGACCGACGCGGGCTCCAAGTGACACGGCACGCCGCCGGCCACAGGCCGGCGCAGGTATCGAAACGGCGCGCCGAGGACCCCGCCGGGTGGGGTACAATCGTCTGCAGGAGGCGGCGATGAGCGCGACGGAAATCCTCACCGGCGAGCGCGTGCTCCGCATGGCGATGGAGCTGGAGCTGACCGGTCAGGTCTTCTACGAGGTGGCCGCCTGGCGATGCGGCCGCAACCGCCTGCGCGAGGAGCAGCTCCTGCTGCGTCTCGCCGCCGACGAGGAGAGGCACTACCTGACGTTCCGCGAGATGCTGGGGAGCTTCCTCGACCGCACCGGTCGAGAGGCCCCGCCGCTCAGCGAGCGCCTTCAGCATCGCGTCCGGAAGCTGTTCGCCGACCGGATCGTCCCCGACCCGGTCAACACTTGGGAGCGCGCCCGCCTCAGCGACGTGCTGGAGGTGCTCGACCTGGCGGTCGAGACGGAGCTGGAGTCGGTCGGCTTCTACGCGGACGTGCTGCTGGAGGTCACGGGCGACGAGGACCGCGCCGTGCTGGAGCGGATCATCGACGAGGAGAGCACCCACGCCTCCGAACTGCTCAAGGCACGCAACGCCCTGGTCGGTTGATCTGCGGCGGGGAGCCTACGGGAAGCGAAGCGTCTTCACCCACGCGACGAACTCGCGCTCGACGGTCTCGAAGTCCCTGTCGAACAGGTCGGCGACGATCCGGACGGCCGCGTCGTCCTTCTCGTGGTCCTCGCGGAAGCGCCCGTAGAAGTCGTCCAGGACGCCCTTCTTCTGCATGTACATCACGAAGTAACGTGCCTGGGCGTAGTTGACGCCCCTCAGCCGGCCGTAGAAATCGTCCTTCGTCACCAGGTCGCGGAGCGGGCGGAGGTCGTCGGCGCGGATCGCCTTCTGCAGTCCGGCGAGGCGCCAGTTCGTCAGCCCGACGATGCGGCGCTTCTCCACGCGGCACTGCTCGTGCAGGCTCGCGAGTCCCTCGTTGAACCACGTCGGCACGTCGGGGAAGTCGTACTCGATCAGCGCGTGGGTCAGCTCGTGGACCAGCGTCCCCCCGCCGGTGGCGATGTTCATCACGAGCGTGCGCCTGTCGGGCTTGTAGTAACCGAAGTAGGCGACGTCGCGGTCGTCGAAGAGCTTGCGGGCCCACGCGCGGTAGGGCTTCTCGCCGTCGAACAGCAGGATGGTGATGACGTGGTCGGGGCGCTCGTCGAAGTAGGCGATCCACATGGCCTCCGCCGGTCGGAGGACGCTCCCGCCGGCGATGCGGCGAAGGCGCTGCGCATGCATGTTCCCGGCCACGACGAACGGGGGAAACGTCGCGATGCTGAACGTCTCGTCCAGCTCGCCGGTGAGGGATGCGGCCCGGCGGCGGCAGGCGTCGACGAGCTTCTCGGGCGGGTACGTCTCGGTCGCTCGGGTGGACGGGCCGGTCGCGGGCGCCCCGCCGCCTGAGCGCAAGACAGGACCCGCGGCCTCCGCCCCGGACGCGCCGCGGGCCTCGTCACTGCTGCCGGCCGACGGCTCAGGCGCGCGGGCCGATGCCGCGACGCCGAGTGCAATCAACACCCCGACGCCGCAGACCGACAGCGTGCAGCCGATCATCCGCCGGATCATAACGTCACCTTTATTAAGACGTTCCGAACGAGCCGCGGTTTCGCGAAAAACGGGAAGGCGCCGAAATCTTACGCCAGCAGGTCCGCCCGCTGCGGCTGGAGGATACGCCGAAGCTTCCTCAGGGCCTTGATCTCGATCTGGCGGACGCGCTCCTTGCTGAGTCCGAGACGCTCGCCGAGCTGCTCGAGCGTACGGACCTCCTCGTCCTCTCCCAGACCGTAGTGGCCCACGAGGATCGTCCGCTCGCGCGGGCTGAGCTGGGCGAGCACGGCATCGATGCTCTCCCGGAGCTCGGAGACGTTCAGGTCGTTCGGGTCGTAGTTGCGCAGGGCGCCGGCGATGTCGAGCAGATCCTCCTGCCCGGTGGTGAACCGCTCGCGATGGTAGCGGGCGCGGGGCACGGATCGCGCAAAATTCCGCATGATCGCCCACGAGGCGTAGGTGCTGAAGCGGTTGCCTCGCGCGTAGTCGAATTTCTCGACGGCCTGCATGAGCGAGACGTTGCCGTCGCTGATGAGCTCGAAGAGCCCCTGCACGCCGCCGAGGTGCTTCTTGGCGATGGAGACCACCAGCCGCAGGTTCGCCCGGACGATCCGGTTCTTGACGGCGCTGGCCCGCAGGAGCAGCTTCTCCACCCGTTTGAGCTCGCTGGATCGCAGGCGGTTGACGTCGAGCTGGCGGCGGAGCTTGTCCGCCTTGTATTTCAGGTAGTTGTATCTGCGGAACAGGCCCCGCTCGGCCGTGCGAGACAGCAGCGGGACGTCGTAGAGCGACCGCAGGTACGCCGGGAGGCCCGGCGGCGGCTTGACGGGATCCGCCTCGCCGCCGGCGTCGGTCGACTCGGAAAGAATCTCCTCGTCCGCATTCGGCAGGTCGAACTCGGGATTGTAGACGCAGTCGATCGGTCGGGCGAGCAGGTGCTGCGCCCGCGTCTCGTTGACGATGCGGTATATGCTCCCGCGGGTGCGTCGGTACTTGCGGGCGAGCGTCCGCACCGACACGCCGTGCAGGTAGGAACGGTAAATCTCCGTCCGCTGGGCGTCGCCGAGCGGGCCGGCCATGTCGGGGAAGATGGCGTCGTCGGGGTTATCGCGATCGTGACCGCGGATCGTGTAGCGGATGGTCTCGGGCGAGCGCCCCGTGCGGCGGGCGAGGCGCCTGGCGACGTCGGCGAGCGTGCAGCGCGTGAAACCCGCCATGCGGCGGGCCCGACGCAGCAGCTCCCGCCGCTCCGTCTCGCTCATCTGGCTGAACCGCACGGACCGGGCGATCTTGCGGCGGCGAGAGCGCGTGAACCACTGCACGGAGCTCTCGAGAAAGCCCAGTCGCCGGCGGCCGTCGGGAAACGTCAGCTTCCGCGCGGGCAGACCGCGACGGCGCCACCGCTGGACGGTCTTGGTGCTGATGTCGAACAGGCGCGCCAGCGACTGCGTGTCGTACACGGGCTCGCCGTAGTCCTCGGCCCGCAGCGCAAAGCTTTCGGACACCTCGATCATCAGGGACTGGAGGTCCGCGCGCAGCGCCTTGCCGGGCAGCGGCTCGGTAGGCTGGTCGTCGCCCATCGGGCGGTAGCCGGTCAGGCGGTATACGAGGAATTCGTAAGGGTACGACTGGGCGGGGTCGATCAGGCGGATCAGCGACTCGGCCGCGTCCACGTAGCCTTTTCGCAGACGCAGCAGGCCCGTGGCCAGTTGCCTGGCGAGCTCAGCCATCGAAGGATGGGCGAATCTGCGCATGACGCCCTCCGGGCTCTATGCTCCCGACCGGAACCTACAGTATCCTCGACAGACCGCAAACCTTCAACAGATTTCCAAGCCGAGAGACCACTGGGTGTGCGACATGATTTTGGGGCGGCGGGTCAGGCGGCACGTTGGAGCCTCCAG
>CAZADC010000064.1:0-12731 GCA_964483755.1 uncultured Planctomycetaceae bacterium
CGAGCGGCGCGAAAAAATATTTGGCGGCGCCTCTTGACAGAGGCGTTACCCTTGGAAGAAACCGTGTCCGTGGAAGACCTGGCGCGCCACGACCTGTCGGGCGGAGAGATCAAAAACGTCCTGCTCAACGCCGTGCGCCTGGCCTTGACGCGCGGGCCGGAGGGGCCGGTGCTCCGGGACGACTTTGACGAGGCGCTGCGGTTCGAGCGCGAAGGCGCATGGACGCGGAAGTCGTCGACCGCGTGCGCTCGGAGGTCCGCACGCGCGTGCTCGACCCTGGCATCGACTACAGGCAGACGCCGTGGTGGAGCACGGCGCCGATGAACTGGAACCTGGTGTGCAACGGGAACCTCATCTCGACCGCCCTGTATGAGATCAAGGACCTGTTCCTCGCTCACTATCTGCACCCGATCATCCAGCGGCTGCACTACGGGCTGCGGGGCTTCGCGGCCGACGGAGGATGCTACGAAGGGCCGGGCTACTGGGAGTACGCCTTCAGCAACTACTTGAAGGCGGCCGTCGTCGTACATCATCGCACGGGCGGAAAGCTGAGCCTGATGGACGATCCGAAGATCGAGGGCGTCTGCCGCTACCCGCTGGTCGGGCAGATCGACGGGGATCGGCGGTTCATGTTCTGCGACTGCGGCCCGGGGTACCTGGGGCGGATGACGGCGGACCTGATCAACCGGTTTCACGATCTGCCGGAGCTGTACGCCTACGTCGCCCCGACCCGGCGGCGCGAGCAGCGGGCGAAGTCTATGTGGACGTGGCGGAATGCGGCGATCGAACCGAAGCGCCGTCCTCGGGCGAAAAGGGATCGGCGCGACCATCTGCTGGAGACGCTGGGCATGGCGAAAGTGCGGGCGGCCGACGATGAATCGACCGTCCTGGGCGTGCTCGCCGCCCACAACGCCGTGCCGCACAACCACAACGACGTGGGAACGTTCGTCTATCACCGCCATGGTCGCGACATGATCACGGACCCCGGCGGCCCGCGGTACAACGCCATGGTGTTCAGCGACCGGCGGTACGAGCACCCGCACTGCAGGACGATGGGGCATTCCCTGCCGATCGTCAACGGCCATGAGCAGGCCGCGGGAAGAGAGCGACGGGGCAGCCTGTCGGCGGAAGGGCTCAACGCCGGCGGGCCCAAGCGTGTCACGGCCGAGATCGCCGACGCCTATCCCGACGCGACGCTCGAGCGTCTCACGCGCCGGTTCACGCTCGATCCGGACGGCACGCTCCGCCTCGCTGACCGGTTCGTCTTCTCACGCAAGCCGCGCGACGTGGAGGAAGGTTTCGCGACGTACCAGCCCGCGCGTGTGCGGCGCAAGGGCGCCGAGGTGGTCATCGGCGAGGACGGCGACGCTGTCGTGCTCCGGGCCGAGGGAACGCCGGGAGCGTTCTCGGTCAGCACGTGGGGCCCGGAAGCGGAAACCTGGGTGACCGACGAGCCGCTGCGGCGGATTGCGTTCCATCCGGACGAGCGCGCCCGCGACATGACGCTGCGCTTCGTGTGCCGCTGACGCCGGATCCGGCAGCGTGACGGCCTGCCCCTACCAGCGTTTCGCCAGCGCGACGCCCACGCCGCCGCGGGGATCGGCGTAGGGGATGACGTCCCAGCCCGCCACGCGGGGCTCGTGGTTCTGCCAGACGGCGTGCCCGATCGCCATGCCGATGAGGGCGCCGCTGACGACGTCGTTGAGATCGTGGTTGCGCGCGTCGACCCGCTCGTACCCGACGAACGTGGCGAAGGCGAACAGCGGAACGCCCGCCCACGGCCCGTACGCCTCGTGCATCACGGTCGCGACGGTGAACGTGCTCGATGTGTGCCCGCTCGGCCAGCCGAACGGGTCGCCGTTCGGGGCGTCGCTGTGGGCCACGCCCTTGAGCGCCAGCGTGGTCATCCCGTTGATCGCCAGCGCGTTCAGCAGCGCCTTGGAGACCTCGTAGTTGCGGACGTCCTTCCTCGCCAGCGTGGTGAAGTACATCGCGCCCGCCACGGCGAAGTGCGTGCCGGGGTTGCCGCCCACCTCGCCCACCTCGTCCCAGAAATCGTTGAGCTGCGAGCCGTTGCTGCTGTAGTGATCGCCCGCGCAGCCGTTCCAGTTCGCCGCGTCGATCGCCGCGCCCGCCGCCACCGCGGCCGCGAAGCCGACCAGCGCCGTGCGGTTGGTGAACGTCGCCTTCGTGTCGTCCCAAACGGTGGCGGGCAGTTCCTTGAGGTCCGTTCCCACGCTGCGCCAGACGTCGTCGGGATACGCCGGACCGCGGCGCTTCGACCAGTGGACCGGTTCGCCCGCGGAGCGCGCCGCCGATCCATCCCGGGCCGGACGGGTCTCGGACGTTTCCGCCTCGGCCGCCAGGCGCTCGCCGAGCGCCAGCCAGGTCAGTCGTCCGTCGGCGTCGCTGCGCGCAGGCGCCCCCGGCGCGTCGCCGTCGGTCGAGGCGAGCGCCCCGGCCGAACCGACGCGGTGGTGTCGCATCGCGGCGCGGAACTGCTGCTCCGGTTCGGCGCAGCCGTTGAGGACCGAAAACATGACGAGGATGACGCAGCCGGCGACGCAATCACGTGACATGTCGATGCTCCTCGGGTCGAAGGAATCTCGCTCGCCGGATATCGTAGGCACGGCGGTTCCAAGGGTTCAAAACAAAACTGCGGCCCGCCCGCTGTGGCGAGGATAGGGGCGCATAAATTCAGCCCGTGTGGTTGCGGCACGGGCTGAACCGGAGAAAGGAGAGAACACTGTCGTGCAATCGTTTCGTCGGGCTGCCCGGCGGGCTGCCCGTTTCCACGATCTATCTACTTTGTCGGCAGGTGCGGGGTTCGATGTTAGCGCGAATTTTCACGATGTTCTCACTCGTTGCCGGCAGCCATCGCGGTTTCGAGGGTGTCGACGCCGCGGCGCTGGGCGAATCCCTCGTCCGGCTCGTGCCAGTGGGCGACGCCCGCCTCTCCAAGGCGCCAGCAGAAGCACACCTTCCTGCCGTCAGCCCGGCCGGGGAAGTCGACGATGCCGCTGGCCCAGTCCTTCAGCTCGGCGCCGACGGCGTCCATCTCGGCGACCCAGTGCCGAAGACGGTCGGCCACGGCGACTATCTCTTCCTGGGCGTCGCGCACCGGAGCCCCCGCGCCGCCGCAGTGCTGCGAATCGATGATCTCCTGCAGCTCGGTCAGGCGGGCGTACCCTTCCACCACGTCAGCAGCGATTCGCTTGACAAGCACGAGGGCCCGGTTGGCGCCCTCGAGGGTCCAGTCGCTTCGCACACCGGTCGTCGGGGGGGCGTCGAATCGATTGTCGTGGGCATTCATGGTGAACTCCTTCTCTCGGCCCGGCGGCCGGGTACCCATATCGGCAGGATGCCGCCTGCGGCATGAACCTTCGCCGTCATCGGCGTCCGCCGTCCGACGCGAAAGCTGCCAGTTCGGCACGTCGCGCCGCCCCGTAAGACATATTGGCGGCACGAAGGATAGGCCGGACGACCATCGCATTCGTAAGAGTATTTCTCCAAGGGACTTGCGATCCACTTCGCACGCACAATCCGGCATGGTCCTTGCAGGATGTCCCTGCAGAACGGACGCGGTGTCCGTTGCGAACACACCCAAGAGACCGCGAACAATCAGAATTCCGGAGGTGCGAACATGGACCTTGTCAGACGAAAAGAGCATCGACCGGCCGCCACGTTCCGCAGTGCCATGGACGATCTGTTCAGCCGGTTCTTCGAGGACTGGGACACGCCGCTGGCGACGCAGTGGACCCCGGCGCTGGACCTGACCGACCGTGAGGACAGCATCGTCGTCACGGCCGAGGTGCCCGGGATGGATCCCAAGGACATCGACATCCAGATCGACGGCAGGAACCTCGTGATTTCCGGCGAGAAGCGCCAGGAGCACGAGGAGAACGAGGGCGAGTGGCATCGCACCGAGCGCCGCTACGGCAGCTTCCGCCGCGTCGTCGCCCTGCCGGGCGAGGTGGACGTCGACAACGTCGAGGCCACCGGGCGCAACGGCGTGCTGACCATCACGCTGCCCAAGAGCGAGTCGGAGCGGCCGAAGCGCATCGAGGTCAAGTCGTAACGTCGCCGGGAGTCGAGCGGCGCTGACAGGCCGGGCTCACCGGCGTACAATCGCCGGCATGTTCGGCCTGCTCAACGTCAACAAGCCGTCCGGCCCGACCAGTCACGACGTCGTGGCGCGCGTCCGCCGGCTGATCGGCGGCCCCCGCCGCGGCCGGCGGCGCGCTAAGGTCGGGCATGCCGGGACACTCGATCCGTTCGCCGAGGGCGTTCTCGTGGTCTGCGTCGGGCCGGCGACGCGCCTGGCCGACTACGTGCAGGCCCGCCCCAAGCGGTACCGTGCGACAATCGCCCTGGGCGCGACGAGCACGACCGACGACGTCGAGGGTGAGATCAGCGAGCGCCTTGACGCCCGCCCGCCGTCACTTCAAGACGTGCACCGGACCGTCGCGGGGTTCCGCGGGGAAATCGAGCAGGTCCCGCCGGCCCACTCGGCCGTGCATGTGGACGGCCGACGGGCATACACGTTGGCCCGTGCCGGCGAAACCGTGGACCTGCCGTCGCGGACGGTGACGATTCACGAGATCGACGTCGTGGAGATCGAGTATCCGCGGCTTGTTCTCGACGTGGTCTGCTCGAGCGGAACGTACGTCCGCTCGCTCGCGCGGGATATCGGCGAGGCACTTGCCTGCGGGGGGTACTGCGCGGCCTTGCAGCGCATAGCCGTGGGGGAGTTCAACGTCTGCGAAGCCGTGACGCCGGACGAGCTCGATCTTTCGCGCGATCTGCTGCCTGCGATCCGGGCCGTGGACCACCTGCCGACGGTGGCTCTCGACGCTGACGAGAGCGGGCGGATAGCGGCGGGGCGACCGATTCCCGCACCCGAAGGACTTGGCGACGGTGAAGTCGTCGTGGTTGACGGGGAAGCCAACCTGCTCGCGATCGGTCGCCTCGACGCCACGGCGGGGTTGTTGCGCCCGATCCGCGTGTTTGCCGATAGAAGGTGATCCCGCCGGATCGAACGCAGAGCCGCCGCGGCGGCGCCGCTTCGCTGATCAACGCTGATAGATGGGGAGCTGGCGGTACGTGACGCTCATCGCCAGCACGCCGATGGCGGTGGAGTAGCACGGGCCCGCCTTGCCCTCGTGGCTGGAGCCCTGCGGCCAGGAGCCGTCGGGCTGCTGGAACTTCAGCATCATCTCGTACATGTGCATCGCGTACCGCGGCCAGTAGTCGCCGCCGAGCTGAAACATCCCCTGCGAGCAGTAGTACAGCCCGTAGTAGAAGTAGCTCTCCCCGTAGTTGCTCGGCAGGTGTTTGAGGATCCATTCCCCGGCCTTGAGGGTCGCCTTGTCGCCGTGCTTCCCGCACAGCTCGAGGCACAGCAGGCCGGTGCCCGTGCGCGCGAGCCCGGGCCCGCCGCCGGGCTGGTAGGCGAACCCGCCGTCCGGCGTGTTGCAGGCCATGATGAACTTGACGGCCTCGTCGATCCCCTCCTTCGGCACCGCAGCACCGGCGTTTCGGGCCGAGCGGAGCGACATCAGCGCCCATCCGCTGCAGGAGATGTCGCTGTCGCTGCTGTTGTACTGATAGCGCCATCCGCCCTGGTGCTTGCCGTTCTTCTTGATCCGCTGGGCGTCGAGGATGATCTTGAGCGCCTTCGGCAGCGCCTCGTCGATTCTCTTCTGGCGCTCGGGATCGACCATGCCCGACACTTCCGAGAGCATCAGCGTGGTGATGCAATGGGAGTACATCGGCCCGTGGGTGGGCTGGCCGACGAGCATGCCCTTCGCGTCCTGCGTGGACAGCACGGCGTCGATGCCGCGGTCGATCACGTCCCCGTACGGGCCGGTCCCCGGCGTGTAACCCTTCGCGAGGAACGCCATCACCGCCAGCGACGTGACGGCCGTGTTGTTGCCCAAACCGCTGCGGAAGACGCCCTCCTTGTTCTGATTCTTGGCGAGGAACGCCAGCGCCTTGTCGATCGCCTTGTCGACGGGCTCGCGGTACTTGTCGAGCGCGTCCTCGGCCGTGTCGGCGCGCCCGGACGGAGGGATCGCCGCCAGGGCAAAGATCATCGCAACGATGACCGCGCCGGCCGTGATCTTCGATCGCAAAGGTCGTCGCTCAGCAGTCATGGAGGTCATTCGGTCTTCGCCTCCTCGTCGTTCGGCGTCTGGGCCTTGCCGCCGCGGCGGGCGACCTCGCGGAAGTACTGCTTGATGAGCTCGCGGTACTCGGCCGGGCTCTCGTCATCCGCGGCCTGGAGGACGTCGTCGCGCAGCTCGCCGGGCAGGCGGGCCCAGTCGCCCGAGGAGATGCCCATCGCCTCGAGGGCGGCGACGTCCTCGGTGGACAGCACCATGAAGCCCGATCCGAACCGCGAATCGAGCGTCTCGCCCGGATGCGGCCGGGTCATCTGCGTCATCTGCATCGCCGTCATCGGCATCAGGCCCATCTGCTGCGCCCGGGCCTGCGCGCCGCGCGCGAGCTCCTGGAGCAGGCGTGACGCCCGCTCGGCCTCGGAGAGACCCTCCTCCCGCGCCGCCTCCTCGGCGGCTTCGAAGGTTTCGGTCAGGTGCCCGCTCTCGGCTTCCTCCTCCTCGGTCATCGGCGGGCGTTTGGCGGCTTCGGCGGCGAGCTGCGCGCCGAGCCTGTCCAGCGCCGCCGCGGCGGCCGTCAGATGCTGCGCCGAGGCCTGCTGATGCCCGACGGCCTGTCCCTCGCTCTCGGCCGCGATCGCCTGCGACGCCTGCTGCTGGGCGTCCAGCGACTTGCCCAGTTCCGCCACCGCCTGCTCGGCGAGCGTCCGGGACTCGGCACTGGGCATGAGGCTCAGGGCATGGTCGCGGATCAGCTCCGCTCCGCGGGCGACCTCGCCGGTGCCCTCGGATATCTCCTCCTGCTGGATTCCGGCGATGCGCCCGGGGAGGTTCTCGGCCGCCGCCCGCATCTGCTCGGCGACGCGCTGCTGACGACCCGCGAGACGGGCAATCCGCTCGCCCAGCATCCGGCGCTTCTCCGCCTCGGTGTACGGCGTCCAGGGCAGGATCTGGTCCGGCTCCTGCTGCGTCGAGCCCTCGACGGCGACGTCCTCGCCCCCCGGCCTTTCGTCCGATTCCGGCCGTGATCCGTCCGGCGTCGCAGGCGTTCCCTGTTGCCGGGGCGCCGAGCCGTCGGGCTGTCCGTCGGACGGCGGTCCACTCGCCTGTCCGCCGGAGGGTTCTCCGCCTTGCGCTTGGCCGTCGGAGGGTTGACCCTTCTGTGCCTGCCCGTCGCCCGCCTCGGACTCACCCGGCTGACCGGCCTGATCGGAGGCCTGCGGGTCACCGCCGGGTGGCTGGCCGGACTGCTGCGTGGGCTGACCGCCTTGATCCGACGGTTCACCCCCGCCCGCTTCCTGTACGGGCTCACTCTCGCCCGCTTCGCCGGGCTCGCCCTGACCCGCATCCTGCGGCGCCTCGGGCCGTCGGACCTCAGCACCGAGGCGGTTGGCGAGCTCTTCCATCCGCTGTCCCGCGTCGGCCGCATGGTCGGCGGCGGCCTCGGGCCGGCCGCCCTCCCGCAGCTCCTTGGCTGCCTCGCGCGCCGCCCGGGCTGCGTGCGTATCGAGACGGTCAGGCTGGGGGGCGATCTCCTTCACCTCGTCGCTCGCCTCGGCGAACCCCTCGGCCAGGCGCTCCTGCTCGTCCTTGAGCCGCGCCAACTGCTCGGCCGCCTGCTGCTCCTTGAGCTGCTTGCGTCGCGCGGCGATCTGTTTCGCCTGCTCGGCGAGCTGCTTCTGCTTCGCCGCGAGCTGCTCGGCGCGAACCGCCCGCTGGGCGAGCTGCGCCGGGGCGTCACGCTCGTCGCTGTCGAGGGCGTTCGCCAGCTCGTCGGCCCGCCCGGCTGCGGCGACGGCCTGTTCGGCGGCCTCCGTGGGCTTGCGCTGCTGCATGGCTGCGGCGGCCTGGTCCATCGCCTCCGACGGGTCGTGCCTGCCAACCTGTTCCCGCGCCGCCGGGGTTGCCTGCTTCGCTTTTTCGGCAAGCTGAGCAGCCTGCTTGGCGAGCTGTTGCTGCTGACCGGCGAGCTGCGCGGCCTGCTGTTCGGCCTGGGCGGCGAGCTGCGCCTGCTTCTGACGCTTCGCCTCCGCCTGCCCGCCGGTCTTACGTACCTCGGCGAGTTGCCTGCCCGCGTGGGCGGCGAGCTTGTCCAGCTCCTCGGCGATCTGCTTCTGGGCGGCGGCAAGCTCCTTCGCTGCCTTGCCGGTCTTTTCGGCGGACGCCGCCCGCCCGGACTGCTGCTCGCCGGATTCCGTCGCCTTCGCCAGCGTCTGCTCTGCCTGCTGAGCGGCCTGGGCTGCCCTGGCGGCAGCGTCGGTCTGCTTGCGGGATGCCTGCTCGGCCTGCGTCGCCTGCTGCCTCGCCGTCTGAAGCTCACTCTGCGCCTGCTGCAGCGCCTTCTGCGCATCCTGCTTCGCCTTCGCGGCCGCCTGTTCGGCTTCCTGCTGTTGCTTCCGGGCTTCGGCAAGCCCGGCCTCGGCGTCGGACGCCTGCTTTTCCGCTCCCTCGGCGGCCTGGGCCGATTCCTTCGCCTTCGCCTTCGCCGCGCCGGCCTGGGCCCGCGCCTGCTCGGCGGCCTGGCGGGCCTTCTCGGCGGCAGCCTGCTTCTGCTCCGCGTCCGCAGCGCCCTCTTCCTTCGCCTTTGCGGCGGCCTGGGCTGCCTGCCGGGCCTTCTGCTCGGCCTCGGCGGCGCGCTTCTCCGCGACCTGGGCGGCGTCGGCGTCCGTCTTCGCCTGCTGCCGGGCGGCCGTCAACGCCTGATCCGCAGCCGTCGCCTTGCCCTGCGCGTCCTGCGCCGCCTGCCGGGCCTTCTGCACCGACTCTGTGCCGTCCCGCTGGGTCTGCTGGAGCGTCTTCTCCGCCACCGAAGCCTTCTCCGCCGCCTTGTCGGCCGCCTGTCTGGCGGCGGCGAGATCGTCGGCTGCCTCCTTGGCCGCCGCCTTCGCCTCAGCGACCTGCTGGTTCGCCTCGGCGAGCTGATTCTTCGCCACTTCGGCGGCCTTGCTCCCGGCTGCGGACTGCTGCTTCGCGCCCTCCACGGCCTGGGTCAACTGTCGGTCAAGCTGCTCGGTCTGCTGAGCGGCCTGTTTCGCCTGCGCGGCCGACTGCTCCAGGTTGCCCGCGTCCATCTGCCTGGCCGCCTGCTGCATCGGCGAGGACGGACGCGTGTTCTTCGCCCCGGCCGTCGCCGGATTGGCGGCGACCTGCTTCTCGACCTCCGCCGCTTGCTCGGCGAGCTGTTTCTGTCGCTCGGCGAGTTTCCGCAATCTCTCGCCGATCTCCTTTTCCGCCGCGGCGGCCGTCTCCTCAGCGGCGGACTTCTGCTGCTCCGCCGCGGCGGCTGCGGCGGTCGCCTGCTCGTGCCGCCCGGCGATCTCCTCCGCCTGCGCCGAAAGCTTCCGCTGCTGTTCGGCGACCTGCGCCGCCTGTTCGGCGAGTTCGCCGGTCGCCTGTTGACGCCGCAGCTCGGCCGCGGTCTCGGTGAGCTTCTCGGCGGCGCCGGAAGCCCGCTCGATCGTCTCGGGTTCGGCCTGATCGGCGATCCGCTGCGCATCGGCCTTCATCTGCTCGACCAGATCCGCGGCAAGCGGCTCGGCGGCGGCCTGTTCGGCGAGCTCGGCCTGCTGTTGCGCGAGCTTCTCGAGCCGGTCATCGGCCTGGCGAATGTCTTCGATCTGCCGCGTCCGCCCGGCGAGGGCGCTCTGCTCGGCCGCGAGCTTCCTGGCCTCTTCCGCCAGGTTGACGGTCCGCTCCTTGTCCTTCTCCGCCTGGAGGGGCAGGGCGCTGCGCGATTTGCGGACCTTCGCGGCAAGCTCCTGGGCGAGCTGCGCCTGTGCCTCGCGCCACTCCTCCATGGACATCTGCGGCTCGTCCAGGGAGATTTCCGGCGCGGGCGCCTGCTGATCGGCGCCGGCGGCCTGCGTGGACGGCTGGCTGGACGCCTGCTGTGCCGCCTCCATGGCCGCCCGCGCCTCGGCAAGCTGCTGCTGTCGCTCGGCGAGCTCCTGGAGCTCGGTGACCTCTCGGGCCATCTCCGTCAGCACGTTCATCTTGCCGAGAAGTTCCTCGACGACGTCGATCGCCCGGTCGACGTGGAAGTCCGCCTCGTCGGCGCAGTCGTAGCGGATTTTCGGCTCGTCGGTGAGCTTGATCTGTCCCATGAGCCCTTGGGCCGTGGCGACGTGATCGTCCGCGACGACAGAGAGCTTTTCGCCGACCGGCCCGTACGCCCCGCCGGATATCTGCTCCAGCAGGTCCTGCAGCGCCGCGTCGGCGGCGGAGAGCTCCTCGCGTGCGGCGCTCACGTGCACACCGAGCCCGTCGGTCAGCTCCGGACGGGCGACGGTGGCAGGATCGCGCCCGGCCTTCTCGGCCTGGGCGAGGCCGGACTGGTAACTCTCGTGGGCCTTCTTCAGCGCGTCGCGGAGCGGGGCGGTGTGCTTCTTGGCTTCCTTCAGACGTTCAAGCACCTGCTGGAGCACCTGTCGCAGCAGCAGCTCGTGGGCCATCTGCACCTGGACGACGTAGCTGGCCGCGTCGCTGTCGAGCTCGACGGTGCACACCGCGGAGAGCCCTTCCTGCGGGCCGGCGAGCTCGGGCGGAAGATTGTCGACCGTCCGGAGCTGGAAGGTCAGGTACTTCGCGCCGGTGAGCTCGAGGGCCGCGAGGTCCAGCGTCGCGCGCCCGGCGGCATGGCGGACCGGTGCGTCCGGGTCGTCCGGATCGCCGGGCAGCGGCAGCGGGATCGGGTCGAGCTTGCCGCCGTCGATGCCCAGCGTCAGCTCCGCGCCCGACAGTCCGAAGTCGTCGCTCAGGCGGTAGCTGACGGGCACGATGTCGTCGCGCTTGAGCTTCAGCTTCGTCGTGTCCGGCCCGACGATCCGCGCCGTGGGCGCGGCGTCGTCGACGGCCTCGATGCGGCGCTCGAGCGCGACGCTCTCGAAGTCGCGCCCGCCGAGCGAGCGGACGAGCTGCAGCGTCCACGTCCCCTTCAGGTCGGCGGTCAGGTCGATCGCGAACTCGCAGCGTCCGCCGCCGTCGCCGGCGGGCCCGACGCCCAGCGGCTCGACGTGCTCGTCGGAATTATTGATCCGCAGCTTTGCCCCGGTCAGCGGCGTGTCCGCCTCGGCCGAGACGATCACCCGCGTGCCCGCCACGGCGGCGATGTCGCCCTGCGCGTCGCGTTCGACGAAGGGCCGGCGTCCGGTGTAGGGCGGGTACTCGTACCGCACCGCCAGGGACCGCAGCGTCGGCCGGCGCACCACCGAGGCGGCGTAGTAGCGCGTGGGGCCGCCGTCGCCCGCGCGGAGGCGGTAGCGGAAGCTCTCGGTCGCCGGCGGGAAGCTGTGGGCGAACTTCGGCCAGCCCGCGTCGGTCTGCCCGACGCGGGACATCTCGACGACCGCCTCGCTCCCCTCGCGTCCGGGGATGCGCACCTCCGCCGACCCGACGGCGGTGTTCTCGACGACCAGCTCCACCTCGAGCCGCTCCCCCTCGGCCAGGACGACGTCGCGCCCGGGCGAGACGTTCAGACTGGCGGCCGAGACGTGCGGCAGGTTGGCGTTGGGCGCCACGGCGCGGGCGAGCAGCAGGCTCGCGCGGTCCGGCCAGGTGAGCAGCAGCACCCCGAGGATCGCCACCACCACTCCCGCCGCGATGGCGAACGGGCGAAGCGGGCGAAACGTCACCTCCCGGCGCGGCGTCACGCGCCGCGCGTCGTCGGTCGCCTCGGTCGCCAGGGCGGCGATCAGCGCGTCGCTGCCGCGGAGCTCCGGTGCGTCCGGGCTGGTGAGCAGCTGGACGGCGGAGCTGATCCGCTCGTGCAGTTCCGGGTGGCGCGCCTCGATGGCCCGGGCGATGCCCGTCAGCGTGAAGCTTCGCACCAGCGGGCGGACGAGGAACGTCAGCGCGGTGGCGATCGTCGCCGCCCACGCGCCGATCGTCAGCAGGTAGCGCGGCCAGGCGGACAGGATCGTCACGCTGGCGTCGACGGCCATGATCGTCAGCAGCGATCCGACGGCCACGGCGACTACCGCGCACACGCCTTTGAGCGCGATGACGGCCCGCGTGCGGCGGATGAGCCGCCGCAGCGCCGAGACGATCGGTTTCGGGACGCCGGGAGCGACGCCGGTCAGTTCAGTCATCATGCCAACCCCGCTTTCTTCCGGATGACCCATTCGCCCGTCGCGAGGGCGACAATGAGAATCAGCAGCGGCCAGGAATCCCACAGCGGGATTTCACGGACGTTGCGGCGTTCGCCGACGCCCGGCCCGAAGTATTCCAGTGTACGGCTCGCCTCGGTCGGCCCGACGACCGTTCCGCCGGTCATGTCGGCCAGGCGGGTGGGCAGGCCCCGGTCGGCGGTCAGCTCGATCAGCTCGGCCGGCGCCGACGGATCGACGGAGAACTCGGTGCTGACCTTGTCGACCCCCTCGCCCGCCAGGATCGGCCGGGCGGGCGGCGCGTCCAGCTCGACGCGGTAGCTGCCGCCGGGCAGGTCGCCGAGGTCCGCCGTGTAGAGCCCCGGCGAGTCGGGCACGTAATCGAGGCGCTTGCGCAGAACCAGCGTCTCGCCGCGGTACACCTTTGCCGCCACGTCCTGAGAGATGACGGGCGAGAAGTCCGGACGGACGATCTTCGCCCGTACGCGGACCGGTTCGCCGGGCGCGT
>CAZADC010000065.1:0-12678 GCA_964483755.1 uncultured Planctomycetaceae bacterium
GGCGAGAATGAGGTTGGCGAAGATCGGTCCCGGCTCGAAGCGGAAGCTCTTTCCGCCCGCCTCGTCGCTGACCACCACGTTGGTGCCCGTGATGTCGGCGGGCATGAGGTCGGGCGTGAACTGAATGCGCGAAAAGCTCGCCTCCAGCGCGTCGGCGAGCGTGCGGACCATCAGCGTCTTGCCGAGCCCCGGCACGCCCTCCAGCAGCCCGTGCCCGCCGGCGAGCAGGCAGGTGAGAATCTCGTCAAGGACGGCCTCCTGGCCGACGATCACCCGGGCGACCTGGGCGACGATCGCGCCGTAGTCCTCGCGGAAACGATCGATCCGGCGCTGGAAGTCCGGGTTGGCGGCGGCCTGGGTCATCGCGGGCATTCTACGGTGAACGACCTCCCGCTGACAAGGCCGCCCCTCACATCCGCGAGGCCCGGCGCTGTCACTCGCCCTACATCGAAAACCGCGGGCTCAGCATGATGTTGTCGTGTCCGCAGATGATCAGGTCGGCGATCTCCAGGACGTCCTCCAGCGAGTTCATGGCCGTCTCGGCGTCGGCGCTGCCCTCCCAGACGCGTCCGGCCTGCACGTGTCCGCGGGTCAGCGCAGCGTCGCCGGCGATGACGATGGTGACGGTGACCGGCGTGAGGATCAGCCCGGCGGATCCGGGCGACGGGCCGCCCAGGGGGAACAGGTGGATCTGGTCGCCCAGGCGGTCGGCGGCGGGCTGGAACCGGTCGATCAATTCGAGGTCGGCCTCTACGGCGGCGCGGCTGTCGGCGTCGAGCCGCTCGGCCGAGCCCTGGAGCCCCTCCAGGTGATGGCGATAGGTCTCGAGCTCCGCCGGCGCCGCCCACCAGCGGGCGCCCTCGCAGGCCTCGATCGCGCGTCGATGCGTCGGGCGCAGCGTGGTGCAGAACACGTCGGTCACGTCGCCGAAGCGTTTGCCGGTCCGCTCGAAGAGTCTCGCCTCGAGCGCGGGCGCGGGCAGCGACGGGTCGACCAGGATCGCCCGTTCGTCCTGCCGGATCAGCGTGGTCGTCGCGTGGGCGGTGCGGAGCCCGCCCGCCTCGCCCCACAGCGGATTGTGCGAGAGTGTCCCGATGCTCACGATGTCGAATTCGACGGCCATGGGAGTCTTCCACTCGGGAAGGGCCGCGCGTCCGGTGACGCGCGTCTACTCGAACCGCACGCGGCGCAGGATTTCCTCGGCGCTGCGCTCGGCCTCGGCGACGAGCGCCTCGGGCGACAGGTCGCCGCCGCCCGGCACGTCGATCCATTCTACGTCCGGGAAGCGCCGCTGCCAGGTCCGTTGCTTCTTCGCCAGGCGGCGCGTGTTGATCTTGATCCGCTCGATCGCCTCGTCCAGCGTCGTCCGCCCCTCGATGTGCTCAATCATCTCGGCGTACCCGACGGCCTGGGCGGCCTGCGGGGCGAGCCCCTTCGGCTCGGCGAGCAGCGACGCCACCTCCTCGCGAAGCCCGGCCTCGACCATCCGCTTCACCCGCACGTTGATGCGGTGGTTCAGGCCGTCCTTGTCGCGCCGCAGGCCAATGAAGGCGCATTCGTAGCGCCGCTGCGCGTCCCACTGGCGCTGCAGCTCGGTGATCGGCGTGCCGGTCCGGCGGAACACCTCCAGCGCCCGGACGATCCGCTTGCGGTCGTTCGGGTGGATCCGCCCGGCCGCTTCGGGATCGACCTCCGCCAGCTCGGCGTGCAGCGCGGCGAGCCCCTCGTCGCGCGCCCGGGCGCGCAGCGCCGCCCGCAGTTGAGGATCGGCGGAAGGCCCGTCGAAAAGCCCCTCGGCGACCGCCTTGATGTACAGGCTTGTGCCGCCGGCGGCGATCGGAATCGCTCCCGCGCGGCGGATGTCGGCGACCGCCGCGTCGGCGCACTCGACGTACCGGGCGACGGAGAACGCCTCGTGCGGCTCGACGACGTCGATGCCGTAGTGGGGAATCTCGCGCCGGGCGGCGGGGCTCGGCTTGTTCGTGCCGATGTCCATCCGCCGGTAGACCTTCATCGAGTCGACGCTGACGATCCGCCCCCCGACGCGCCGGGCGAGCGCCCGCGCGGTCGAGCCCTTCCCCGCAGCCGTGCAGCCCATGATGAAGTGCAGTCGCTCCACGCCGCCCTCAGAAGTCCTCCAGCACCGGCGCCGCCTCGGTCGCCTCCGCCGCCCTGTCCCGCAGCCCGCCGAGCCCGAGCTTTGCCGCGACGCGGTAGAGGCTGACGTAGAGCACGGGCACAATGATCAGCGTGAGGATCGTCGCGAAGCCCAGCCCGAAAATCACCGAGACCGCCATGCTCCGCCACCACTCGCTGGACTCGCTGCGCGTCGCCCAGCTCAGCGTGTGGATGTCGAAGCTGATTCCCGTCGCCATCGGCACGAGCCCGAGGATTGTCGTGACGGCCGTCAGAAGCACCGGGCGCAGGCGCGTCGTTCCCGCGCGGATCGTCGCGCGGATCAGGTCCAGCCCGCGCTTCTGGAGCTGGCGGGTGTAATCCAGCAGGACGATGGCGTTGTTGACGACCACGCCCGCGAGACTGATCACGCCGATGCCCGTCATGATCACGCCGAAGGGGATGCCGACCGTCAGCAGCCCGAGCAGCACGCCGATCATGCTCAGCAGGACGGTGGTCATGATGATCAGCGGCGCCGAAAGCGTGTTGAACTGGGTGACGAGGATCATGACGATCAGCAGGACCGCGAAGATGAACGCCTGGCTGAGAAACGCCTGGGCGTCCTCCATCTCCTCCTGCTCGCCGGCGTACTTGATCGTGTACCCGGCCGGCATGTCCAGCCCGGCGAGGCGGTCCTGCACGTCGGCCAGGACGTCCGGACCGAGGCGTCCTTCCGCGTCGGCGGTCAGCGTGACGACGCGCTTCTGATTGACGCGGTGGATCGTGCCGAACCCGCCGCGGTATTCGAACTCGCCCAGGGAGCTGAGCGGCACGCTCTTTCCGACGTTGTTGGGCACGCGGAGGCGGAGAAGGTCGTCGATGCGGTCGCGCTGGGACTCCGGCAGGCGGACGGTGATGTCGTACTCGTCGTTGTACTGGCGGTAGGTGCTGACCTTGCTTCCGAAGACGGCCGTCTTGAGGAAGTTGCCGATCACCTGGGTGTTGACGCCGAGCAGCATGGCGCGGCGGCGGTCGACGTGGAAGGTCAGCTCCGGGCGGGTCGCCTCGAGATCGCTGCGGAGGTTCACGAGCCCCGGCACGTCGCGGATCATTCGGACGGCGCGTTCGCTGAGGCGCTCCAGCGTCCTGAAGTCCCGCCCGATGATGCGGACGGTGACGGGCGCGCCGGTCGGCGGGCCTTCCCTGTCCTTCTCGACCTTCACTTCGGCGCCGGCGATGTCGGACAGGTCCTCACGGACGTCGGCGATGACGTCCTCGGACCAGCGGGTGCGGACGTCGAAGTCGTAGAACATCATGGTGATGTTCGCCTCGTGGGCGCCGCCCTGCGACTCGCCGAAGGTCATCGCGCCTCCGCCGGCCGAGCCGACGTTGCTGACGACGTACTCGAGGTGCTCGTCGTACTTCTCCAAGCGGTCCTCGACCTCCAGCGCCAGGCGGTCGGTCTCGTGGATGTTCGTCCCCTGCGGGAGGCGCAGGTTGATGACGGCCCGGTCGGGGTCCGTGGACGGGAAGAACTCCACGCCCTTTCCGCGCTTGTAGTAGAGCATCCCCATCGCCACGAGCAGGACCACGATCGTCGTGAACGCCGCGAGGCGATGGTTCAGGGCGCCGGTGAGGAGTTTCTGGTACGCGCCGACGAACCAGCCGGACTCTTTCTCGCCGCGGGACTCGTCGGACCGGCGGGACGGGCGGGCGATGAACGAGCAGATGGTCGGGCTGACGACCAGCGCCACGAACAGAGAGCTGGTCAGCACGATGATCACCGTGATGGGCAGGTACTTCATGAAGTCGCCGATGATGCCCGGCCAGAACAGCAGCGGCAGGAACGCCGCCACCGTCGTCGCCGTCGAGGTGATCACCGGCCAGGCGACCTCGCCCGTTCCGTCCATCGCCGCCTGGATGCGGGTCTTGCCCATCTCCATGTGCCGGTAGACGTTCTCGACGATGACGATCGCGTTGTCGACGAGCATGCCCAGCGCGAGGATCAGACTGAACAGGACGATCATGTTCAGCGTGTACCCGAGCGACTGGATCGCGAAGAAGCTCATCATCATGCTCAGCGGAATCGCCAGCGCCACGATCAGGCTGGTCCGCAGCCCGAGGAACAGCATCAGCACGACGACCACCAGCACGAGCCCGGAGACGATGTTGTTCTCGAGGTCCTTGACCATCCGCCGGATGTACTTGGACATGTCCAGCGTGACCTCGAAGTTGACGCCCTTGGGGGCCTGCGCCTCGGCCCGGCGGAGGACTTCCTTGACGGCGTCAGCGATGACGACGATGTTCGCCCCGACGCGCTTCTTGACGCTGACGGTGATCGCCGGCTCGCCGTTGACCCGCGCGAAGCTCGTGCGGTCCTCGAAGGTGTCGCGCACCGACGCCACGTCGGTGAGGTAAATCGGGCGACCGTCGCGCGTGGCGATCAGCAGATGCTCGATCTTGTCAGGGTCCTCGAACTCCGCCGGCACGCGGACGTTGAACTTCGTCCCGGGCGTCTCCAGCCCTCCGGCCGAGACGTTGACGTTCTCGGACGGGATCAGCGCGAGAATCTCCGGGAGCGTCAGCCCGAACGACGCGAGGCGGTCCGGGTCGATCTCCAGGCGGATCTCCCGCTCCAGCCCGCCGAGGATGTCCACGCCCAGCACGCCGGGGATCTCCTCGATGACGTCCTCCATGTCGTCGGCCATCGCCTTGAGGCGGACCGGGGAGATATCGCCCGTGATGTTCACCATCATCATCGGAAACTCAGCGACGTTGATCTCGCTGATGATCGGCTCTTCCGCCTCGTTGGGGATCTCCGCCTTCGCCTGGTCCACCTTGTCGCGGACGTACTGGAGGGCGTCCTCGATGAGGATGTCGGGGAGGAACTCGATGATGATCAGCGAGATGCCTTCCGAGCTGGTCGAGCGGATCTCCTTGACGCCCTTGAGCCCGGTCAGCTCGCGCTCGATCTCCACCGTCACGGAGGTCTCCACGTCCTCCGGCGAGACGCCCTCGTAGATCGTGGTGATCATCACCAGCGGGATCGGCACGTCCGGGGCGGCCTCCCGGGGCAGCGTGATGTAGCTCAACACGCCCGCGATGCCGATCAGCAGGATCAGCACGAGAACGGTGGTGCGGCGCTTGATGGCAGCGTTGGAAAGAATCATCGGCGTCGCCTCAGCGGGTAGCGGCGGGCGCGTCGGGGCGCGTCTCGGCGGCGGGGGCCGTGGTCGCATCCGGGCGGATCGCGGAGTCGCGGTCCGGCGACGCACGCCCCGTGGTTGCTGCGGGAGCGCTCGCGGGCGCCGTCGCCGGCATGGTGGGCGTCGCGGCGTAGTCGGCCGGGGATTCGCTGACCTCCTGCCCCGGTCCGACGTAACGGTGTCCCTGCACGATGAGGCGGTCCCCGGCGCTCAGCCCGTCCAGCACGCGGACGGTCGTCCCCCGCAGCATGCCGAGGCGGACCTTCCGCCGCTCGGCGACGCCGTCGGCTGCAACGTACACCACATGCCCCTCCTCGGTCGGAATCACCGCGCCCAGCGGGACGAAGATCACGCCGTGCAGCACGCGGCGGATGAGCACCGCCGTGACGATCTGCCCGGTCCGAAGCTCTCGGTGCGCGTTGTCCACGGTCAGCTCGAAGCGGACCGTCCGCGTCTGCGGATCGGCCAACTCGTCGATCCAGGTGATCTCGCCCGCCCGCTCCACTGCGACTGACGGGAAGATCACCTTGGCGGTCTGTCCCTTGCGAAAGTAGTGGACGTCCCGCTCCGGCACGTCCACGGCAACCTTCACCTTGTCCAGATCCACGATCTCCGCGACCGTCGAGCCCGGCTGCACGTATTCGCCGACCTCGACCGGCAGGCGGTTCAGCACGCCGGAGATCCGCGCCTTGATGACCGCCCGCTCCAGGCGCGTCGCAGCCGTCTTCAGGGCCGCCGCCGCCTTGACGGCGTTGCTCACGGCCACGTCCAGCTCGTTCTCCGTCGCCACGCCGCGGCGGCGAAGCTCCCGCACCCGCTCCAGCTCACGCTCGGCGTACTCGGCGTCGGCCTTTGCCCGCTGGTGCTCGGCCTCCAGGAGCTCGGTGTTCAGGAACACCAGCTCGCGCCCGGCCTCGACGCGATCGCCTTCCTCGCCCTCGATCCGCTCGATGCGTCCCGCCACCTCCGCCGGCGCCTTCACCACGCGATTGGGCTCGACCATCCCGGGCAGCTCGAAGCTGTCGGCGACCGTAGCGATCGGCTCGACCGTCTCGGTGTGCACGTTCACCGGCGGCGGCTCGGTGGGCGGCGCAGAGCGCGACTCCTTGCCGATGAGGACGGCGAACGCCAGCAGCGCCCCAGCCGTCAGCAGAACCGCCAGGGCAATCAGCGTTCCGCCGAACCGCTGCCAGAAGGACTTGCGGTCGGACGGTAATTCCTTGTTCGGCTTCGCTGCCGTCTTGCCCGCCACGTCACACCTCGTCTCGTTCGGCCGTCGACGGCTCGTCTGCGCCCAGGCTGCGGAGAACGTTCCGCTTGAGGGCGTTGAGGAACGCCGCGTCGATGCGTAGCCCACTGTGCAGGATGCTCTGAATCTCGATGCCGTCCAGCATCGCCACGATCAGCGTGGCGGTCAGCTCAGGGTCGAAGTGCGGGTCGAAGTCCCCGTCGGCCACGCCCTGCGCAATGATCGACGTGACGGTGCGATGCGTGCGGGTGTACAGGTCCTCGAGCGACTGGGCGATGTCGCCCTCGCGACCCTCGCCCGCGGCGATCGCCCAGAATTCCAGCACCAGCCGTCCGATCTGGCGGAAGTATTCCAGCCGTCCGTACCAGTACTCGATGATCTGCTCCATCCGCCGGCACGCACAGGCCGGCTCGCGGAGCATCTCGTCCACACCCGCCCATTCGCCGGCTGCCACGCGATCGAACACCTGCTTGAACAGCGCTTCCTTGCTCTCGAAGTAGTTGTAGATGCTGCCCTTGGAGATTCCCGCGCGCTCGGCGACGGCGTCGACCGTCGTCGCAGCGTACCCGGTCTCGTTGAAGACTTCCTCGGCGGCGGCAAGAATCTCCGTCCGCCGGTCCGTGCTGTCGTCGCCTCTTGCCATGAGCTTCCATCCCTCCATCCACAGCACCGGTGCGTGCGGCCATCGCCGGGATCACGCGCATCCCTCTTCGCCCGAACGCCCGGCCAGCTTCCGCGCCTCGTCCGGAACAAGGGGCCGAAAGCGTCATTCGGCGCATTTGACTGACTGGTCAGTCAATTACTCTATACACGGCAGACGCCTCGTTCAAGGATCAATTCGGTAACGTCTCAATTCGGCAACGCCGGTCTCCCCGTCTCCCCGCCCGAACTGCTGCGCCCTGCACGAACGCCGGCCGCGGCGCGAGAGCCGGCTCAGTCAACCCGCACCAGCCCGAGAGACGTTGCGTGTTCGCGCAGACGGCGGAGCTCGGCGGGATCGACTCGGCCGAGCAGCTCCGGGAACCCGGCCGCCCGGTGGGCGGGGCGATACTGCCCCATCACGTTGACCGCACAGCCCGGCGCGGCGCGGGCGACGGTCTCCAGCGCCTCGCGGCTGTGCGCCAGGTCGTCCGGCATGACCAGGTGCCGCACCAGCACGCCGCGCGCGGCGACGCCCGCGGAATCCGTCTCCAGCGGTCCGACCTGGCGGAACATCTCGCTCAGCGCGGCTGCGGCGACTTGGGGATAGTCCGCCACGCCGGAGAACCGTTCGCCCGCCTCGGCGTCGGCCCATTTGAAGTCCGGCATGTAGACGTCGACCAGCCCGTCGAGCAGGCGGAGGGTCTCGACGGCGTCATACCCACCGCAGTTGTAGACGATGGGCACGGCGAGCCCGTCATCGCGTGCCGAGACGATCGCCTCGGCGACCGCGTGGGGGACGTGGCTCGGCGTGACGAAGTTGACGTTCACGCAGCCGTGCTGCTGGAGGCGGAGCGCCAGGTCGGCGAGCTGTACGGCCGCCATCTCCCGCCCCTCCCGGCCGTGACTGACGTCGAAGTTCTGGCAGAAGATGCAGTCGAGATTGCACCCGGCGAGGAAGATCGTCCCGCTGCCTCCGGCGCCCACCAGCACGCGCTCCTCGCCGAAGTGCGGCGCGGCCGACGCCACGATGGCCTCCGCCCCGACGCCGCAGGCGCCGAGTTCGCCGGCCGTTCTGTCGACGCGGCAGCGGCGCGGGCACAGCGTGCAGTCACGGAGGACTTCGCGCAGCCGTCGGACGTTCGCGGGCGTGGTCATCGGGCCATTCCGGCATCGCCCGCCGGCCGGGGCGGGCTCGGCGAACGACTCACGCGTTCACCGGGAGCTGGCCGGGCGCCCCCGTCGCGGCGGATCGAACCAGTATCCGCAGTTGCTGCCCGACAGCTCGGCGTCGCGGAGGTCGCGCTCGTCGATGGGGAACAGCTTGCAGACCTGGTCGCGGCACACGCCGTAGGCCCGGCAGAGCATGTCGTCGCGGAGCATCGCACATCGCCAGGCGAGCCGGCAGCACGCGCCGCACTGCTCGCAGCGTCCGTGGCGACGGGCGAGTTGCTCGCGGACATAGTCGCGGCGGACGTACACCAGCCACAGCCGTCGGATCTTGCCGATGAGCTGAACGACACGCGGGCGAAAAACGAACGTGCGAACCCGCTCTGCGATACGATTCAGTCGGTCGATCATGGCGTCATCCTGGCTTCCTGCCGATTGGGTTTTCGTCGGTCCAGACCGGTATCATATCAGGACGCCGCCGTTGGTTCACATCCGTTTGCCGTTCTGTCTGCTCCGTCACTGTAAAGGACGGTTACGAAGCGTTTGATGCATCGTCGAGGATATCCCGGACGAGCACGAGAAGCTCGTCGTGGTCGCAGGGCTTGCTGATGATCCGGGCGTCGGCCAGCTCCACGCCCCGGCGGTCCAGCTCCTGCTGGCCGTACCCGGACACGAAAAGGACGGGCAGGTGGGGGACTCTCTCCCGCAGCTTGCGCGCGAGGTCCACGCCGCTGCCTTCCGGCATGACGACGTCGGTGACGAGCAGGTCGGCCGCGGCGTCGTCCGCCTCCGCCCTCGCCAGCGCATCGGGGGCGCTGTCCGCCTCGACGACGGTGTACCCCGCCTCCCGGAGCACGTCGCCCATCATCTCGCGTACGGCCGGCTCGTCCTCGGCCAGCAGGATGGTCTCCTCTCCGCCGGGCACGTGCTTCGGGGCGTGTTCGGCCTCGACCTGTTCGCTCTCCGACGGCTCGCAGGCGGGGAACAGCAGCCGGAAGGTGCTCCCCTCGCCGGGTGTGCTCTCGACGTCCACGATCCCTTCGCTCTGCATGACGAACCCGTACACCATGGACAGCCCCAGGCCGGTGCCCTTGCCCACCTCCTTCGTGGTGAAGAACGGCTCGAACAGCTTGTCCAGCGTGCCTTGGTCCATGCCGCAGCCGGTGTCGGTCACCTCGATGCCGGCGTAGGCGTCCCCCGTCGCGTCGGGATGGCGCTCGCGGAAGCCCTCGTCCGGCTTGATGCGGAAGCTGCGGACCGTCAGCTCGCCGCCGGCGGGCATGGCGTCGCGGGCGTTGATCACCAGGTTCATCAGGGCCTGCTGGAGCTGACCCGGATCGACCCGGGCGATGCAGGACTCCGCCGACGGGACCAGGTTCAGCCGGATGTCCTCGCCGATCAGGCGGGCGCCGGGCTTTGATATTTCGGTCAGAAGCGCCGTCAGGTCGACTTCCCGCACCTGCAGCGTCTGCTTGCGCCCGAACGCGAGAAGCTGCCCGGCGAGCATGGCCGACCGATCGGCCGCCTTGAGCATCTCGCGGAGCTTCTCCAGTCCGTCGTCGGTGACCTCGCGGCGGCGCAGGAGCATTTCTCCGTAGCCCTTGATGACGGTGAGCTGGTTGCGGAAGTCGTGGGCCACGCCGCCGGCGAGCCGTCCGACCGCCTCCATCTTCTGCGACTGGCGAAGCTGCTCGGCGAGTTGCTGCTGGTGCGTTACGTCCTGGCAGAACCCGAGAAACCGGTCGTCGTCCAGGCGCACCGCGTCGATCGTCCACCAGCGCCGGGCGCCGTCCTTTCGACGATACGGGAGGGGACCGCTTCGGGCAGACCCCTCGGTCTTGAGGCGGTCAAAATGCTCCAGCGCCTCCTGGTGATGCTCGTCGGAGACCAGGTCGGGTATGGACAGGCCCAGCAGCTCGTCCCTGTCGTAGCCCGTCATCCGGCACCCGGTCGGATTCACGTCGAGGTATCGCCCGTCGTCGTCGGCAACGAAGACGCCGCCGGGAGCGTTCTCGACGTAACTGCGGAACTTCCGCTCGCTGTCGGCCAGCGCCTCCTCGGCCTGCTTGCGGTCGGTGATGTCCTGGAAGCTTCCCCGGACCGCCACGCACTCACCGTCGCGGAAGACGGGCTCGCCCTGCACGCGGCACCAAAGCAGTTCACCCCCTGCCGTCCGCACGCGAAGCTCGAGATCGAACGGGACGCCTTCGGTCACGGCCCGTTCGTATGCCTCCCGGAGTCTCTCGCGACCCGGAGCAGGATAGTAGTCGATGTACTCATCAGGCCCCGGCGGCTGCTGGTCGTAGGGAATGCCGATGATGTCGTACAGGGCTTCGGTCCACGTCGCGGTGCGCTCCACAAGGTCGTGCTCCCAGCCGCCCACCTTGGCCATCTTGCCGGTGGTGTTGAGCACCCGCCTGTTTTCGCGCAGCGCCTCGTAGGCGGCCTTCCGCTCGCTGATGTCCCGGGTCGTGCCCTGGAGACTTACCGGGCGACCCGATTCGTCGAAGATCACCTGTCCGTGGATTTCCACGGGGATCGGCGAGCCGTCCTTGCGGAGCATCTCGGTCTCGAACACGACGCCCTGTTGCTGCGGGCCCTTCGCCAGTTCGCGTTCGATCACCTCCCGCATGGTCTCGAACGCCTCGGGCGTGCAGTGGTCGGGCAGACGGGTGCCGATCCATTCGGCCGGCGTCTCACCGGTCAGATCGGTGATGGCGGGGTTGACGTACGTGCACGTCAGGCCCGTGTCCATCGCCCAGATCACGTCGAGCGTGTTCTCGGCCAGGAGACGGTGCTTCCGCTCCGATTCCGCCAGCCGACTGTCCTTGTCGACGGCGTGCAGCGCCAGGGCGAGGTCGTCGGTGAGCTCCCGGAACAGCTCCATCTCATCGGAGTCCTCGGCGTGTCCGGTCGGGAGGACCGCTTCCATGACGCCCCACGTCCGGTCGTCGTGCAGCAGGCGGGCCAGGATCACCTTCTCCTCGGAGGCGCTCTGCAGGGGACATTCCTCGCACACCTTCCGCCCGGCGCGAAGCATCGACGGGTCGGCGCCCTCCAGGACGGCCCAGCACGCCGGCTCCCGGCCCGCGGCCAGGTCGGCCCGGAACGTCTCGAAGGCGTCGGGGTCGGCGCCGGACTGGGCGGCCTGCGTCACGCGCCCGGCTTCGTCGAACAGCGCGATCCAGGCGATCGCATACCCGCGGGCCTCGGTCAGCTCGCGGCAGGCCTTGTCGATCAGCGCCGCCGGGTCCTTTTCCCGGGTGATGAGCTGATTGATCCTGCGGATGGCCCGGAGGATTTCCGTGACGTGCCGCTCCCGCAGCTCGCTCACCTTGCGCCGCGTGATGTCGTGCAGCGCCGCGACCGCGTGGGTCTGACCGTTCAGCGTCATGGGCTCGACGCTGAACGCCAGCCAGCGGCGCACCGGTCCGGCGGGCGTATCCAGAAGGACCTCCGCGTCCTCGACGTCCTGCCGTCCCGTTCCGGCAAGCGCCTCGCCAATCGCCTTCCGGAGCTCGCAGGACGCGCATTGATCGGCGTGGCCGCAGCCCTCGGAAGCGCGGCGGCGGTTCACGCAGGCCAGGAGATCGCCGCAGCGCCGCCGGTCCAGGTCGGTCAGCTTCGCGGCGAACAGCCGCTCGGCGGCAGGATTGGCGTGCGTGATCCGTTCGTCGGCGTCGAACACCATGACCGCCACGGGCGACGCGGCGAGCACCGCGCTGAGGTTGTCCCGCTCGGTCTGGATCGCCCTCCGGGCCGCCCGTTCCTCGGTCTGGTCGCGGAAGACGAGAACCGCGCCGGTAACCCCGCCGTCCTCGTCGCGGATCGGCGCGCCGCTGTCGGCGATCGGACGTTCCCGCCCGTCGCGGGCGATGAGGACCGTGCTGTTGGCGAGCCCAACGACCACGCCTTCTTCGAGCACACGCGCCACCAGGTTCGCCGCCGGGCGCCGCGTCTGCTCGTTGACGATCCGGAACACCTCCCCGATCGGCCTGTCCAGGGCGTCGGCCTCGCTCCAGCCGGTGAGTTCCTCCGCCACCGGGTTGACCAGGTCCACCCGCCCGTCGGAATCGGCGGCGATGACGCCGTCGCCGATGCTCACCAGCGTCGTGTGGTATCGCTGCTCGGCGCGCCGGCGCCCCGCCTCGGCTTCGTAGAGGGACATATAGTGCCGCTTGGCGCCCGCCTGCCAGAGCAGGCCCGCGCACACAAGCGACACCAGCGCAAATCCGATGATCGCCGCCACGATGAGGAACGAACGCTGTCGCCACACGGCGAGCGCCTCGTCGGCGTCGA